>NZ_BKGB01000006.1:0-222781 GCF_008980925.1 Acinetobacter sp. TUM15071
CAACACAGGTATCACTACGGTAGGTGGCGCAATTAGCGGTGTTCTTCCGGGCGTTCATCCAGTTACTGATTTAACCAATCTAGGTACCCTCACCTTTGAAACGTCGCGCGATACAGTAAACGGTACATTAGAAGCAATTTCTGATTTAGCGGGTGCTGATATCGGTGGTGCAGCGGGTTCTCTCACTGGTGTTGTCGGTACATTGATTAATAATGGTTCAACTGCTTCTGGTCTGGTTCAGCATATTGCTGGTGACCTCACTGATGTTGGTGGCCTCATCGGCGGTATTACAGGTGGAATTGGCGGTGGTGAAGGTGGTCCTTTAGGCGCAATTACTGGCATTATCGGTGGGATTACAGGTGGTATTGGCGGCGGTGAAGGTGGTCCTCTTGGTGCAATCACTGGCATCATCGGTGGTATCACTGGCGGAATCGGCGGCGGTGATGGCGGTCCTTTAGGTGCGATCACTGGCATTATCGGCGGCATTACTGGTGGAATCGGCGGTGGTGAAGGTGGTCCTTTAGGTGCGATCACTGGCATTATCGGTGGCATCACGGGTGGTGATCTTGGCAACAACCCTGTCACAGGCGTGATCCAAACAGGTATTGATGTCCTTCAAGGCGTTGAAAGCCTAAAAACAGATATTATCAACACAGGTATCACTACGGTAGGTGGCGCAATTAGCGGTGTTCTTCCGGGCGTTCATCCAGTTACTGATTTAACCAATCTAGGTACCCTCACCTTTGAAACGTCGCGCGATACAGTAAACGGTACACTGGAAGCCATTTCTGATTTAGCAGGTACGGATATCGGTGGTGCTGCGGGTTCTCTCACAGGTGTTGTCGGCACATTGATTAATAACGGTTCAACTGCTTCAGGTCTGGTTCAGCATATTGCTGGTGACCTCACTGATGTCGGTGGCCTCATCGGTGGTGTGACTGGTGGAATCGGCGGCGGTGAAGGCGGTCCTTTAGGCGCAATCACTGGCATTATCGGTGGCATCACAGGTGGTGGTGAAGGTGGTCCTCTTGGTGCAATCACTGGCATCATCGGTGGTATCACGGGCGGAATCGGCGGCGGTGAAGGCGGTCCTTTAGGTTCAATCTCTGACATCCTTGGTGGGATTACGGGCGGTATCGGTGGTGGTGAAGGTGGTCCTTTAGGTTCAATCACTGGCATTATCGGTGGAATCACTGGTGGTATCGGTGGTGAAGGTGGTCTAAGTGTGATTACAGATATTCTTGGAACCATTAATAATGGTGCAAATAGCGGAGATGTTATCGCAGGAATTGCTCAACCGATTCAAACCGTCATTAGCAGTGGTAACATTGCTGTAGATGCCTTACAAGATCATGTCAGTACGCTATTCAGCGATGGCTCATTAGAGAGTATCAATAACCTAATCAGTGTAAGCGTTGGCAATGGAGATTACAGTGCTCACGGAAGTCTGGATGGAATTTTAGATGCGTTGACTGGTACAGTCACTTCAGGCATCGCTGTGGGTGAACCGAATCCAAATGGTGGTTCGTTAACCGATCTTATTTCTCTTCCATCTGCTTTAAACAATTTGACCGACCATCTATTCAGCTCAGTCAACCATTTCTAATTCTAAATAGACCTACTAAAGAGCCGCTGATTTCAGCGGCTTTTTTATACTTAAGTTTTTATAAACCTTGTTTTTTCAGTTAAGTTTAGTACTTATATTTTTCAACGTAACACATTATGTTTATAATTACGGCACAAAAGGTTTATTAATTTAAAAATCAAAATCACTCAAAACCATAGATCTAAAGATTTATAAAATTATAAAAATACCAATCAAAACAACATAAGGCAATTAAATACAAAAAACTATAAAAAATAAATAAAATTCCCAAGAGTCTTTTAAATTAGCCTCGATTAATTACCCCCTAAAACCTCAAGTAAAAAGAGGTCAGGATTAATTACGCATAATTTTTAATTTGTTAGGATGACATCAATGAAAATTAATTTTTTTATCACCAGCATACTTTGGATGGCAACCAGCTCAGCATTTTCATCACCTAAGTTCTATGGTGAGATTGATACCAGTATCGATTATATCCCCGAAAAAAATGCGAATTCAGCTGACCGTGATACCTGGAAAATGAATAGCAATAGTTCATTTCTTGGGATTAAAGGTGAGGAAAAGTTAACCAGTCGCTTAAGTGCACTCTATTCAATCGAATGGGCATTTAATGCCGATGGAGATGGAACGGACTGGTCTCATCGAGATCGATATATTGGCTTAAAAGATGAAAAATTTGGTACGTTGAAAGTGGGTAAAAATAATTCTCCTTTAAAAAAAATGTCGAGTGCTGTAGATAGTTTTAATAATTATATGCGCAACACTGCCGATGTGAGAGGTATTATGCCGGGTGAAAATCGGATCAATAATTCCGTGGTTTATGATTCACCCAAAATCACAGTCAGTGATGAAGCCAATCTTGCGTTCAGTGTTTTACTTGCGACAGGAGAGGCCCAAGGCATTGCCAGTAGTCAAGGAGGCGTTACTGTAGATGGCAATGGTTTAGGTGATGCATGGTCAACCTCCCTAACCTATACCAGTCCAATTTTTTTAGCGGGAATTGCCTACGACAAAGCGATTCCAAGCAACTTCCTAGGTCGTGGTTTCTTGAATGCTGCTGATCCTCATATTAATATTAATCGTGTATTTGCTGCTGCAAATACGATTCGTCTAACAAGCCTAATTAAACCCATCGAAGGAATGGCATTAAAAGCATTGATACAAACATCAGAGGTTGAAGAAGCCAGTGGTAATCAAGCAGGCGCAGCCAATATTGATCAATCGGTAGGTTGGCTCATAGGTGCTGAGTATCGGTTGTCAAACGATTCGAAGTGGAATGTAAAAGCCCAATATAGCCAGAATTCAACCCGTTTTAAAAATGACGATGCAAACTATGATGCTAAACAAATTATGACAGGAGTTGATTATCTATTTAACAAACAATTTAAAGCATATGGCTACACAGCTTATGCAACATTCAAACAGGCAGATTTAGAAGATAAGCAACCTGTAATTGGGACTGGTTTAGAATTTAAATTTTAGAACAAAAATATAATTACTTCCAAAAGCCTAAAGCCCATTAACTTTAGGCTTCTTTACATCCACAAAAATTATTTACCAAATAGTGAGTACTAAAAACCTAAAATATCAAACACAGCGTCCTATATTAATAAATAAAAAATTAAAACATTTTAATTTAATCAATAAAAACAACACTTATTTTAAAAATAAATTGTTCAAAAAATTATATTAAAAAAAAGAATCTCTACAACCCAAGCGATAATGCTAACCTTTTAAAACACTAAAAATAGAGAAGATTGGAGTTTTAAATCTTCTTGTATTAACCCCAATAATCAAGCAATGACGCTTAGATAAAATATGTGCATTGTGCATATTAAAACAATGATGAATGGAGACATATTAAACATGTTAAGAAGCGTTACCTTTACCAGCACCTTAATCATTTTAGGCTTAAGTCTTACAGCATGTACAAAGAATAAAACGGTCACTGGAGAACCCAAACGCCCTGAATGTATTGCACCTGCAAAACCTGGTGGTGGCTTTGATCTCACCTGCAAACTCACTCAAAATGCATTTAAGGAAACTGAGCTCTTAAGCTCCCCTATGCGTGTCACTTATATGCCGGGTGGTGTTGGGGCTGTTGCATACAATAAAATTGTTGCCAATGATCCTGCCAATAACAATGCCATCGTCGCTTTTTCAACTGGCTCACTCCTGAATTTGGCCCAAGGAAAATTCGGACAATACAACGAAAAAGATGTTCGCTGGTTAGCTGTAGTCGGCACAGATTATGGGGTCGTTGCCGTCAATGCAGAATCGCCTTATCAGAATTTGAATGACTTGGTCACAGCCCTACAGAAAGATCCAAAATCTGTCAGTTTTGGTGCTGGCGGTAGTGTCGGTGGTCAAGACTGGATGCAGACAGCGATGCTTGCCAAAGCAGCAGGCGTTAACCCTAAAGAGATGACCTATATTGCACTAGAAGGCGGTGGTGAAGCGATAACCTCTGTTCTAGGTAATCATATCCAAGTGGTCAGTGCTGGAGTTGCAGAAGTGATTCCACATGTCAAATCTGGAAAATTACGCGCATTAGCTGTATTTGCACCTGAACGCTTACCCAATGCGCTAGCTGATATCCCGACCGCAAAAGAACAAGGCTATGACATCCAATGGCCTGTGGTACGGGGTTACTATGTCGGTCCTAAAGTCAGTGATGAAGCCTATCAATGGTGGAAAACCGCTTTTGAAAAAATGATGGCCGACCCTAAATTTACCAAGTCTAGAGAGCAATTCGATTTACTCCCGCTCTCCATAACAGGTGAAGAACTCGATAAATTTGTCATGCAACAAACTAATCAATTACGTATCTTATCTAAAGAATTCGATCTCATTACAAAATAATCTGAAAACAATAAAAGTATTTTGATCACGCATCTTCCGTGGCAACAAGATCGGATCGAAATACGCCTAAATCTGAATGCAAAAAAGGAATATTTTATGTCCGTGGAAAGGATTTTTGCAGGGACTTTAGGCCTCGTCAGCCTTGGTCTTCTATATTTGGCTTGGAGCTATGTCGCCCCAATCGCTTATGACCCACTAGGTCCGAGACCCTATCCTGTCCTGCTCTTAATACTTTTAATTTTATCTTGTCTTTATCTGACCTTTAGGCCTCAAAAACTAACTGAGCAGATTGATCTCGGCTATACCGGCGCTGTGCTAAAGAAAATTGGTGTCATGATGTTATTGATGCTGATGTATTCCCTAACGTTTGAATGGTTAGGCTTTCCAATTGCAACTGCATTGATGTTCTTCACTGTCGGCATGCTGTTTGGAGGAAGTCCAAAGGCCTCCGCCATCTCAGGGCTTGTTTTTGGCTGCCTATTTTACGGTTTATTTGATTACATCTTGGATGTGCCATTACCACTCGGATTTTTGAGTTAATCAAGGAAGAATAAATGGATGTTTTTGAATATTTAATCTATGGTTTCCAAGTCGCACTGACACCACAAAACCTATTGATCGCGCTGATCGGCGCATTTATTGGAACCATTGTGGGCTTATTGCCAGGACTGGGGCCAATTAACGGCGTAGCCTTGCTTCTTCCTTTTGCTTATGCCCTTGGCTTACCACCTGAAAGTGCACTGATTCTTCTTGCGGCTGTCTATTTAGGTTGTGAGTTTGGTGGCCGAATTTCTGCAATTCTAATTAATGTCCCTGGAGATGCCGCGGCCATCATGTCGACCATTGATGGCTATCCACTCGCCAAACAAGGCAAAGCAGGGATTGCACTTTCACTTTCAGCCATGAGTTCATTCATTGGTAGCATGATTGCCATTTCCGGCATTATTTTATTTGCTCCTCTTTTAGCCAAATGGGCCATTGTGTTTGGTCCAGCAGAATATTTCGTACTAATGGTTTTTGCCTTGACTTGCTTAAGCGGCCTTGTCAGTGATCAGCCGATTAAAACAGCTGTTTCCGCCTTAATCGGCTTACTCTTGGCCACGGTTGGTGTAGATGCTGTTACTGGCGTGTACCGCTTTACTTTTGATTCCGTTAGTCTCAGTGATGGCATTCAATTTACCACGATCGTGATCGGCTTTTTCAGTATCAGTGAAATCCTGATCATGCTCGAAAAAACCAGTATTGGGCAGAAAGCCTTAGGTCAAGGCAAGCGTAGTCTATTTAATCTCAAAGAGTTTAGTTTCACCCTCGGCTCAACCATTCGCAGTTCATTCCTAGGCTTCATTGTTGGCATTTTACCTGGCGCTGGCGCAACCATTGCCAGTGCTATGGCATATACCAGCGAACGTAAACTTGCAGGCAAAGACAGTAAATTCGGTGATGGTGACTTACGTGGTATTGCCGCCCCTGAAGCTGCAAACAATGCATCTGCCTGTGGTTCATTTATTCCAATGCTAACTCTGGGAGTACCTGGTTCTGGGACAACTGCAGTAATGCTAGGTGCTTTAACCTTATATAACATCACGCCTGGCCCACAACTATTCACCGAACAGCCAACGATCGTGTGGGGCCTGATTGCTTCGCTCTTTATTGCCAGTATTTTATTGCTGTTGATGAATATTTCACTGGTTCGATACTTTGCCAAGCTGCTCAGTGTACCCAACTTTATTTTACTTCCTGCTATCGCAACAGTAAGTTTTGTGGGTGTTTATGCCATTCATAGCACCATGTTCGATCTGATCCTGATGGTTGCACTCGGTGTGTTTGGCTATGTTTTACGTAAGCTCAACTTCCCACTTTCAGCACTTATTCTCGGGTTTGTGCTTGGCGAACTCATGGAATCGAGTTTGCGTCGAGCGCTGTCTATTTCCCAAGGCGAACTCTCTATTCTATTTGACGGTTACATCACTAAGACACTCTGGATTCTCGCGGGGATCATGATTGTTTTACCACTCATCCGCTGGTTACGTAGTCGCCAGCAAGTGAACTCATAGTCATGCAGCCAATAGCGATCATAGATGGCTATTGGCTTCTACCCACGTTCTATTCATCCTTTATCGGCGACTGTGTTCATGATCTACCTCAAATATATTTCGAGTCTAGCCATTGCCTTCATCGGTGCACATCTTGCCGAATGGTTACATCTCCCCCTGCCTTGGCTACTCGGACCTTTATTTATTACGGCCTTACTCAAGATTAATCATGCCCCTATTGAATGTCATCACAGCGCACGCAATATTGGCCTGTCCATTTTAGGGCTAACCCTCGGCCTCTACTTTACCCCGCAAATGATCCAGCTCATTGCAAGCCAATGGCATATCTTATTATTGGGTCTTCTCTTTGCCCTCAGTTTAGGTGGTGTAGGTTCTGTCATCTTATATCGTTGGGGCAAGGTAGACTTTAAAACAGCCTGGTTTGCTTCGGCTATTGGTGGCGCAAATGAGATGTCGAATTTAGCCGAATACTATCAGGCGCGTGTCGATAAAGTCGCATCTGCTCATACCTTACGCGTATTAATGGTAGTGGTCACCATTCCCTTTTTTTATCAATTTATGGGATGGCATGGTATTGATCACACAACCATGAATCACCATACCGATGTCAATGGCTACGGCCTTGTATTATTAATCTTCTTGGCTTACTTAAGCAGTTGTATTTTTCAATACTACAAACTCCCTAATCCTTGGACCTTTGGTCCATTATTGGCTGCAATTTTACTTACAACCCAAGATATTCACCTTTCAGCAATACCGACATCGATCCTGCATTTAGGCCAAGTGTTACTGGGTTGGTCATTAGGAAACAAATTTAAGCCTGACTTTTTTAAAACAGCGCCTCATTATTTAACTGTTGTGGCTTTAAGTAACCTAGCTGCTCTACTGCTGACCGCTTTGTTCGCCTATAGCATCAGCTTCTGGACTAATATTCCTCTACCTACACTCGGTTTAAGTCTTTCTCCTGGAGGGGTAGCCGAAATGGCATTAACCGCTAATATATTACAGCTTGGTGTACCAATAGTGACCGCATTTCATGTGGTACGTATGATTGGGGTGCTTGGAACAGCAGGATACTTATATGATTTTTTTGCAAAAGTTCATAAAAATAAGCTATCTAAATAAATTAGGTTGTTTAAAACTACTTTGCTTAAACACAGTCTTATAGCTTAACGAGGCAATAGCATCAAAATTCAGGCACAAAAAAACCGCAATTAAGCGGTTTCTTCTATTAAGTTGGTGCGCTCAGAGAGATTCGAACTCCCGACCCCTTAGTTCGTAGCCAAGTGCTCTATCCAGCTGAGCTATGAGCGCATTACTTATGTGCCTATTTAGGCGTGTGTTACTTTAAATCTTTACTTGGTGCGCTCAGAGAGATTCGAACTCCCGACCCCTTAGTTCGTAGCCAAGTGCTCTATCCAGCTGAGCTATGAGCGCTTTAAGTAAAGTGGCGGTGAGAGAGGGATTCGAACCCTCGGTACAGTTACCCGTACGCATCCTTAGCAGGGATGTGGTTTCAGCCACTCACCCATCTCACCGTAACACGAGCGCAATAATACAAACTAAAACCACATTACACAAGGGATGTTCCTGTTTTTTTCTGCTTTTTAAGTTCAATCAAATGTTTTTTAATCAATTTCCTCATTTTTTCAGCATTTTTTGGTTCAACGCTTGTTAATATAGTGTTCTCTCCTTTATTCAGATTGGCCAATAAACAGAATCTTGCAATCTTTGACGTGCAGTTAGAGTTTGAATGACTTATGCTAAACCGATCTGCCAGATGTGAAATGAAACGATATGACTACAAATTGGGTTGATCCCGAAGCAAAAGCAGAAGCGCAACGTTACGATAATCCTATTCCTAGCCGAACTCTTATTCTAACTACACTAGAACAATTAAAAACTGCACAGTCTCATGCAGAGCTGGTTGACCACTTTAATATCCCAGATCAAAAAAGTATTGATGCATTGAATCACCGTTTAAGTGCCATGGTACGTGATGGGCAACTTATGAAGGATGGTTTTAAATACCAACCTGCAACCGATCTGCCAACTCATGAAGCAACGGTCTATATCAATAGTAAAGGTCTAGGTACTGCCAATATTGCAGGTCAGGACGATATCCTTTTACCTGAACGTGAACTTCGCCTAGTTTTTAATGGCGACCGCGTTAAAGTGCGTCAGACCTCCGTTGATCGTAAAGGTAAGCCTTGGGGCTTTATTAGCGAAGTAGTACAACACCGCGTTAAACAAATTATTGGTAAATTGTCTGAACATGAAGGTGAATACTTCATTCAACCCAGCAATCCGAACCAGCATCAACCGATTACCTTAGAAAAAGAATTGATTGAGCATGCCAATGCTAAAGTTGGTGATATGCTCCGTGTTGCAATTGATGACTATCCAACACGCGAAGAACTGGCGACAGGCCATATCGTTCAATCAATGGCGGATAAAGCAGATACAGAAATCATCATTCCACAAACGATTCTAGAATTTGGTCTGCCTTACGAATTTCCTGAAGCTGTGGTGAAAGAAGCAGAAAGCTTTAAAGAACCATCCGCAAAAGATCTTAAAGGGCGTGTTGATCTACGTGATCTACCATTGGTTACGATTGATGGTGAAGATGCACGTGACTTTGACGATGCCGTATTTGCTGAAAAACGCCCAGGCGGTGGTTATCGCGTTGTCGTTGCCATTGCCGATGTTAGCCACTATGTGCGTTTAGACTCTCCATTAAATGAAGAAGCAGAAGAACGTGGTACATCGGTTTATTTCCCACACTTTGTATTGCCTATGCTTCCAGAAGCGTTATCAAATGGCTTGTGTTCTTTAAATCCGCATGTTGACCGTCTGTGTATGGTCTGTGATTTAAAACTATCTCGTGCAGGTAAAGTCACAGGATATGAGTTCTACCCTGCGGTGATGCATTCCAAAGCGCGTCTGACGTATACCCAAGTGGGACAATATTTTGAGGGAGCAACCAATGCGATTCCTGAAGATAAGAGCATTCATAAGTCACTCAATACACTCTTCCAGCTTTATCAAACACTAAAAGGCTTACGCGCTGAACGTCATGCAATGGAATTTGAAACCATTGAAACCTATATGACCTTTGACGAATTAGGTGGGATCAAAGAAATCTTGCCGCGTAGCCGTAACGATGCACATAAACTGATTGAAGAATGTATGCTGCTGGCCAACGTTGCTGCAGCAGAATATGCTTTAGAGCATGATATTCCAATGTTGTATCGTGTGCACGAAGCACCAGAGTTTTCACGTATTCAGAAAGTGCGTGACTTTGTGAAATTGCTTGGTCTGCCATTCCCTGAACAGCCAACTCAAGCAGATTATCAAGCCGTCATTGAAGCAACCAAAGATCGCTTAGATGCACCAAGTATTCATGCAGTGTTGTTACGTTCGATGATGCAAGCCTACTATGGTGCGAAGAATGCAGGACACTATGGTTTGGCATATGAAGCATATACCCACTTCACGTCACCGATTCGTCGTTATCCTGACTTATTATTACACCGTGCGATCAAAGCGTATTTAGACAAAAAAGTGTATCCACTGTCAGGTGCAGCCTTAGATGATGCGGGTGAGCATTTCTCCAAGACAGAACGTCGTGCCGATGAAGCATCACGTAGCGTCACCATGTGGTTGAAGTGCCACTATATGCAACAGCATATCGGTGATGAATTTGTCGGGGTTATCAGTGCAGTCACTGAGTTTGGACTATTCGTGACCCTAAAAGACCTCTATGTCGACGGCATGATTCATGTTAGTCAGTTAGGTGATGACTTCTTCATTTATGATCAAGCAAGTCAAAGCTTAGTCGGTCAAAACCGTGGACAATCCTTTAGTCTCGGTGATGAAGTCAAAATTCAAGTTGCGGGTGTAAACTTGGAAGAACGTAAAATTGACTTCCAGTTGGTTCAACAACTCACCCATTTGGGTCGTGTAATTCGTCAAAAAGCACCACGTACTGCGAATCCTTCTAGCTCGAAGCGTGCTTCAACAACTGAAGAAGTATTTGGCAAACCGCCATCGACAAGCTCTAAAGTCAGTGAAGATGGTGAGAAGCCTGTACGCAAGAAAAAGGATAAGAACAAACCAAGTTCTTATACCAAAAAGCCTGCAAAAAAAGCTTCGGCTAAGCCTGAAAGCAAAGACAAGGCCAAGAAAAAAGTGAAAAAGAAAAAGTCTAACGCGAAAGCAAAGGCTGAGTAATTTTTACAAAATAAGAGAGCTTCGGCTCTCTTATTTTTTGTTATATAATGAATAGATAGAATATTTCTAAATATAAATAAAATCCGAATGACTCACTACCGCATCACAAAATATTATTACCACCATTACTTTTCTATTCTCTTCTTCTTTCTCGCAATCGGTGCTGCTATTTCTGTATTTTGGAGTGATTTTTCACCTAGCTTTACAGTAGAAATTGTCGCCTTAATCATTGCATGTTTTCTCTATGCCTTACTCCTCATTTATTTTCTATACTTGAAAAAGAAACAGGAATGGGTGATTCCTAGACAATGGCAGAAAGTACAAAAACAACCTAAACATTATGCTTTATTTATTTTCCCTTTATTCATTATTCCCGTACTCTGGCTCAACTTGGCTGGTACGCTTCCAATGATTTGGACGTATATCACTGGAAATTCGGAAATAATAGAGGCATCAGCAATTGCCGAAAAAAAGCACACGAGACATGGGAATATTTATTTTTTTAAAACAGCTTATTCCGACATACCGATCTTTAGAATGACATCGACTGAATATCAAGCGTATAAAAACCATCAACTCAAATTAAAGCTGTCTACCCGTCATAGCTCATTCGGTACATATGTAATGTCGATTGATGAAATTCAGGTCGCAACGCAAAACCCAACGAATAAATAATCAATCAACCTTGATTTCTCCCCTCCGAAGCCCTACATCTATAACTATGTTTAAAGATGAATATGGCAAAAATACAATGACACTCCAGCAAGCGACACTTCCCGTTCCTCAATTTGATCAAATTCAACTTGCCGACTTAAAACAACAAATTGAACAGACCATTCAAAACGGCCAAAACTTCCTGAGTCAACTCAATGAGGTTCCACAAGGCACTGAAGCCCAACTGGCAACATTGACCGAAGTTGATCAACTTGAAAATAATATGAGTGAAGCATGGGGGATTTTGTCACATCTCAATGCTGTGATGAACAATGCCGAAACCCGTGAGGTGTATCAGGCACTGCTACCAAGTTTAAGTGAATACTATACGCAGCTTGGGCAACACACGGCACTGTATCAAACCTATCAACAGATTCATGATAGTGATGTATTTCAAACACTGAGCGAAGCACAACAGAGTGCGATTAAACTGGCTCTACGTGATTTCAAACTGTCAGGTGTTGCACTCGAAGGTGAAGCTAAAAAGCGCTATGCAGAAATCTCAGCACGTTTATCTCAACTGTCCTCAGATTTCTCAAACCATGTATTAGATGCAACACAAGCCTACTTTAAACCTCTAACGGAAGCGCAACTCAAAGGCCTGCCACAAAGCAGTGTTGAACTGTTAAAACAATACGGACAACAACGCGAGCTTGAGCAAGCTGTTGCCACACTCGACTTCCCTGCTTACTTTGCCATTTTGACCTATGCTGAAGATCGTGAGTTGAGAGAAGAGCTGTATAAGGCTTACGTTACCCGCGCATCAGAACAATCTGACCAAACAGAATTTGATAATACCCCAGTGATGGAAGAAATCCTCAGCTTGCGTCAGGAAATGGCTCAGTTGCTAGGTTTCAACAATTATGCAGAATACTCACTTGCCAGCAAAATGGCACCAGATGTTGAAACAGTAAATCAATTCTTAGTCGATTTGGCAGAACATGCGCGTACGCCAGCACTGGCTGAAATTGCAGAGCTCAAAACCATTGCACAACAAGATGGTATCGAGGAACTCAAACCTTGGGATGCAACCTATTATTCTGAAAAGTTGAAACAACAACAGTTCAACCTTTCGCAAGAAGCACTTAAACCATATTTCCCTGCACCGAAGGTGGTTCAAGGTTTATTTCAGATCGTACAACGTCTTTATGGTATTCAGATTGTCGAACGCCAAGCCCCTGTGTGGCAGAATGATGTCCGTTACTTTGAAATTGAAGATCAAGGTCAAGTGGTGGGTGGTTTCTACTTCGACTTATACGCACGCAATGGCAAACGTGGTGGTGCATGGATGAGCGGTTTCCGTTCTCGTGTGCAAACGGCAAATGGACTACAAAAACCAATTTGCTATATGGTGTGTAACTTTACCCCACCAATTGGCGATCAACCTGCCCTGCTTACCCACGATGAAGTAATTACTTTGTTCCATGAGTTTGGTCATGGCTTACATCATATGTTGACCGAAGTGGATAACATCTCGGTTGCAGGGACACACGGCGTAGCTTGGGATGCAGTTGAATTACCAAGTCAGTTTATGGAATTCTGGGCATGGGACAATGAAAGTTTAGATGTACTCAGCGAGCACACCGAAACAAAACAAACGTTGCCACAAGAATTGTTATCCGCGTTATTGAATGCACGTTTCTTCCAATCAGGTATGCAAACTTTACGTCAAATTGAGTTTGCTTTATTTGATCTCACGATTCATCGTCAAGCACCTGCATTAAACAGCCAGCAAATCCAAGCAACTTTAGATGATATTCGCAGTAAATTTGCGGTTGTACCGGCTGTTGCTTATAACCGTTTCCAGCACAGTTTTAGTCATATTTTTGCAGGCGGTTATGCTGCGGGCTACTACTCGTATAAATGGGCGGAAGTTTTAGCGAGTGATGCTTTTGACCGTTTCGAAAGTGAAGGTATTTTTAATGCTGAGACTGGAAAAGAGTTTAGAAAGTTTATTCTAGCAGTTGGCGGAAAAGATACAGCACTTGATGCGTTTCGCAATTTCCGAAAAAGAGAGCCTAAAATAGATGCGTTATTACGTCATCAAGGTTGGACGAACACAGATAAAACCGCTTAAACTATGTCATTATTATTCACAGGGTGTAATTAACTGACATGAAAAGACAGTTCATCGCGGGCGCAAAATGCCCTAAATGTGGCGCCTTAGATCGTGTAGTTAAGATCATCACTGTGGATGACGAGTGGATTGAATGTATCGAATGTGCTTATAGCGAAAAACGCCCGACCCACGTGGAAGAGCAGCAACCCGCTGAGCCAGATGAAATTGGGGTGATACAGTTCAAACCTCGTCATTTTGACTAGAAGGTTAAAAATGATGTCCACATACCAAACTGAAAATTCCAAATTATTATGGATGATAATTGCTGGAATGAGTGTTGTAGTGGTGCTGTTCCTTGCTGTCCAATGGTTTTTAGCACAAAAAGACCAGCAAACAAGTACCACCGTAACTCAGCCTGTTGCAACAGAAAACGTTGCAGCACCCTCTGAGCAAACAACCACAGCCGCTGAAGAAACCACAGCAACACCTGATGTTGCAGAACCGATCCAATTGGTTGAAGCATCTATCATCAAGGAACCAATTCCAGCCAATGACACTTTAGCGAAAGAAGAAATCGCGAAGCTGGATGATATTCACCAACAATTGCAAGACCAACAGCATGATTTGAAACAGCAAAATAGCGATGTGGATACATTGCTCAAGCTGAAAGAAGATCAGATTAAGCTCTTGGAAGCCCAGATTGCTGCCCAGAATAAATCTTAAAAAAGAAAAGCTTTAACCTCGGTTAAAGCTTTTTTGTTAGTGGTCTCTCTAATCTAAAATTTGCTTTGATCCTTGTTTGAATTGAATCGGCTTCTGGATGGTTTGCGCAATTAAAATTCCCAACAACGTTAAGCCGCCACCAATATAGTGAAACATCTGTAAATGCTCCCCCAATAAGGCCACTGCAATCAATGCCGTAAATAAGGGCAATAGATTCATAAAAATACTATTTCGATTCGGCCCTAAATGTCTCACCCCTTCAATCCATAAATAAGATAACAACACCGATGAAAAAATACTGGCATAAACAATCAGCGGAATGGTTTGTTGATTCAGTTGGATTTCCGATGCAGGCAAAAATATGAAAAATGGCAATACATAAACAATCGCAAAACTAGATTGTACGAAGTTAGATTCCCACGCAGGGATCGGCATTTTCCAACGTTTCAGTAAAACGCCATATAAGGCATAACCTGCTGCCGCGATCAACATTAAGCCATCGCCCAAATGAACACCTTGCTTCCAAATATCAACAATTGAACCATGACTTAGCAAATACAAAATGCCATAAAAAGATAAGGCTCCTCCAAACAACATGCCATAACTGATGCGATCTTTCAGCATCACACTCGTTAAAATCATGGTTAGTAAAGGAATCAATGCCGTCACAATTGCCATATTGGTTGCTGTGGTGGTCGCTGCCGCTCGATAGGACAAAAACTGAAATAGAGATACTGAAAGAAAACCACCAAGCGCCAACTGTTTCCAATACTGCTTAATGGTCTGTCGATTTTTCCAGACAGGAATCAGCACAAATGTACTCATCACAGTGAGTGCTAGTACCAAACGATAAAATGTGATTGCCACAGGAGAAATGGCATGGCTGGCCATTTTAGACACCACCACATTCCCAGCCCAAAACAAGATAGCGAATAAGGGATAAAAGTAAGCTTTCTGAAACATGATCTAGACCTGTACATTGCGGTATCAATCATGCTAAAAAATATTCAGACTATAGTTTCTCGATAATAAGACGACTACTATCGAGAAAAAGACAATCGATTTGAGATGCTTGATATGGGAAAGAACTTTGAACATGGCTTTTTAGATTATCCCGTCTATGCCTTTTCTGAAAATTATCCCCATGGTCATATTGAAGATTGGCATAGCCATGATCGGATTCAGTTGATCCATACCCTATCGGGCGTGATCCGTGTTCAGACCCTTGAGGGAATTTGGATTACGCCACCAGGACGCGGTGTCTGGATTCCTGCACAAAAACCACATGCACTACTCAGTAGTGGTGATGTTAAAGCACGGGGAGTTTTTATTGAGGTATCACCACAAACCAATATGCTGGATGAATGTCGCGTTGTCGCAATTCCTGCCTTATTAAGAGAACTCATGAGCAGTGCCATGGACATACGGACAAGAATTCAAACCAACAGTCGTAATGAACGACTACTGCAATTGATTTTAGATGAGGTCAGACTATTACCGACTCTCGCCTTCAATCTACCCGATCCCCAAAATCCAAAACTTCAGCAACTATGCCAAAGAATTAAAGACAATTTAGCTGTGGAATGGAGTCTAGAAGATACCGCAGCTCAACTACATATGAGTAGTAAAACGTTGGCACGGCACTTCCAAAAGGAAACTGGCTTACATTTTTCTCATTGGGTGCGCCAAGCCAAACTGATGCAAGCCATGATTGATTTGGCGATGAACAAACCTGTATTAAATGTGGCTCTCGACCTAGGTTATGACAGCCCCAGTGCTTTTAGTGCCATGTTTAAGCGTGAAACCAGCATGACACCAAGTGATTATCTGAAGCAATTTACTTAAAGAGTTGATCAATTACTTGAGAGTTCAGTCGCGCCATCTACATGAGAATCTCATTTCTTTCCGCACAGCAGAAGCATAAAATAAGCACAATCTCCCAATACAATCATCGCTATGGATGCTCAACAAACCAATCGCAACCTCGTCCTCGCGATTGGCTGTCTTACCCTTTCTGCTCTGCTCTTTTCAGTGATGGGGATCTGTATTCGTTATGCCTCACACACAGTAGATAACTACACCATTGTATTTTTCCGTAATGTGGTTGGACTGGTCCTTTTTTTGCCATTTATTTTTAAGCAAGGAACCAGCTTTGTAAAAACAGAAAAACTGTGGATGCATACCTGGCGCAGTATTGTCGGACTCGCTGCAATGTATGGATTCTTCTATGCTATTGCCCATTTAAAACTCTCCAATGCCATGGTGTTTACCTATTCCTCTCCGATCTTTATTCCACTGATTGCATGGCTTTTTTTGAAAGAGAAAATCACCACGGCGATGCTCTGTGCAGCAGGCTTGGGCTTTATAGGTGTCTTCTGTGTTGCAAAGCCTGATCAAGGCTTACTGAATTGGATTTCAATCGTTGGCATCAGTTCGAGTTTATTGGCATCGATGGCCTTTGTCACAGTGCGCGCACTCACCCAAACAGAACCACCTGAACGAATCGTATTTTATTTCTGTTTTATTGGTTCATTACTGTCTGTGATTCCGATGTTTTGGATGTGGCGACCTTACCATCTCCATGAACTATTTTTTCTTATTGCGGCAGGTGTGCTGGCCAATGTCAGCCAAATCTTTATGTCACATGCTTATCGTCTTGCCCCTGCTGGGCAAATTGCGCCTGTTAACTATGTAGCGATTATCTTTGCTGGGATCTGGGGTTTTTTACTGTGGAATGAAGTGCCTGATCTATATAGTGTGATTGGTTTTGGCATTATTATTTTGGCTATTTTTTTATGTAGCCCTTTAATACAAAGGTCAAAAAAGTCAGTATTGTAAGTTCATGACTTTGGATACGGGTGCAAATCCAGTACATAGTGACCAAGAATTTCCCGTTTCGGCTTATCAACAATTACAACAAGATAGGTATTATCTAAGGGCACTGGGATATTCATATGCTGGAATTGCCCATCTTGAGTTTCATAAATATGTTTCACATACCATTCCCATGCAGTACAAGAATGATAGAGCTGTTCAATCACAAGATCAGCATATCCCCATAAATCTACAATTTCCTCCGCACTCTCTGTGATATCTCGCATAGGAGGAAAAAAGGTTGCCTGATATTCTTCCTGACTCAATTCTTTCATGGATTAACCTATTCAATAAAATAATAATAAAAAAGCAGCCTAAGCTGCTTTTCTTTTAGTATCAACAGTTAATGCTTATACCAACCAAACATCTGGAAGATATACGGTGCATAAGTCACCAACACCAACGATGAGAACAAGACGATAATTGGTAATAACCAACGCTCGTAGCGGAAGTAGAAACTGGTGTATTTCTCTTTCGCTTCCTTATCTGCAGCCGTAACCTCCTCATCCCCGACGGAGAGTCGCGTCAGCAAGTGATTCAGGGCAACTGGCGGTGTTACGTAACCAAATTCGAATGCAACCAATACGATCATCCAGAAGTGAATTGGATGAATACCATTCTCGTAGGCGACAGGTGCAACGGTTGCAGCAACCAAAATCACCGCACCGAATGGATCGGTTGTCATACCAATAATGGCAAGTAACAGCGCAATAAAGGCAAGTGAAATATAGATATTACCCAAGTGCGTTGGTAATAACTCAACCACTTCGGCACGCTCGATTAAACCACCAACGCTTGCAGACAATGCCATAAGCAGGATTAATGCACCGATATGTCCAACCGTTTCTGATGTCGCAAAACGCAATGCACCACCAAAACCCAAGCTCTTGCCACCATGTGGATCATGTGACTTCAGGAATTCTGATTTCTTTTCATGCTCACGAACTAGTGCTTCATGCTTCGCATCAACAACGGGTGCAGGTGCAAGTTTTGCTGAAAATAACTTGTCAAACAAGATCATTGCAATCAATACCAACGGTAAAATCATTGGTGCAGTGAATTCATTGATTGAGGTATCTAAAGCAAGCTTATAAAACATCACTACAGCAAAACCAATGATGATATAAGGAATCACAGGTACACATGCACGTAACATTCCTGGAACTGCAACTTTAGGCGAGTTCACACGGAATTTTTCTTCAGCAAGAATTAATGAAACACCAAGGAAAATGAATGCTGTTAACCAGAAGACATAGATACCATGATCAAATAACTCAGTAGAAGTCACATGACGACTGTCGAGCATCGAGATCAAGATAACCAATAGACATGGACGAATCACCACACCCAAAGAACCTGACATTGCAGATACAGCCAAGGCATATTGACGACGCGCACCAGAGTTCCAGACTTCTTTATAAATGATCGCACCCGCTGCGATAACGAAAATACCCGAAGCACCTGTATATGCTGTTGGGATCGCCGCTGCAATCAAGATCAACCAAGTTAAAGTTTCAGGTGCCAAGTTCCATGGACGTAGGATATTTAAGAATAAATCCATCACACGTGTTTGAGTGAGCAACATACCTGCCCAAATAAACAATGCCAGATTTAAGAAAATACCTGAGAACTCAACCAAGATACCTAAGTAAATCCCTTGCCCCATTGGATAATCCATGAAGAAGGTAAATACAATTCCTGTCACCAAAGACATGAACGCGTACAGTGGCACACTGAGTAAAGCTAAACCAAAGTTACCCTTCGGCTGAGCGGTCTTCGGAATAAAGATAAATTGGAAAATACTGATAATGGTCAGTGATACAAATAGTGCAATCCACAACCAGTACAAGACAGCTGTTTTACCCGCAACCTCTACCCCAGAATTCAATACCGAGTGATATTGGCTGACAACTGAATAACTAAGTAAAGCATTACCCGCAACCATCAACGCCGAATAGACACGGAAGTCAATTTTGGTTTTTGGCGCACGTAAACCGATGTGATGGTAACGTAAAGATGCTGTAATTGAAGCAAACAATACCATTATCAATAAAATAACAGTTTGGTTTTCAGATCCCAGTTTAAAGATACCAAAGAAGGTGGTTTCAACTTTACGATAGGTACGAATGCTTGGATGAGCTTCCAAATGCTTCATTGCTTTATCGTAGAATTGATATTTTTCTTCACACTGTTGTTGTGCTGCGAGTAAAGATGCACGAACATCAGATTCAGAAGCCGCACCAAACATACTTGCAAATTCATCGGCAGCATTAGCTTTCATCTGCTCTTGAACTTGTGCATCAATGTTAGGATGTCGATCACAAGATGGTTTTTCAGGTTCCGCCCGTAAAAATGAATACTGCATCCCTGTTGTCTGATCACCGTACAGACGCTCCCCCATACGAAGCATCTGACCGTGAATCATTTCGCCTGTACCAATAAGCAAAGTCATTAGCAACAAAGCAAGAATAATGAAGGTTGATATCCAGTCATTCCAGATATAGCCTAACCGGGCTAATCCAGTCTTATTCTCTTGATCATTTTGCATGTCTATTCCAATTTATTGTTATCAACATCCATCCAAAGATGTTGAATCATGCGCTGTCCATGGTTGATAGATAAATGAATTTACCCTTTGAATCACCAATCCCTTTTAAACCGCTTAAATTTGCAGCAAACTTTTAGAAAAAAGAATGACTGCAATCACTTTTTTATTGGTTGTTTTTATCAATTTATATGTACTCTCGAGTGCCCTCTATTGCCATCCTTATTTTAATTAATAACTTAGTTGCCTAAATAATCTTTTTACAGCTCCCTCTACTGCAAGATAAATGAGCGCTAAAGCAGACTACTCCATCTTTTCCGTCTATTTATAGCATAACTATTTCGATCTAAAAATGTTATTTTAATCACATAATAATCTTCTCTGGCATAAATTCACATATTCTTATTCTTTCATTCGATATTTACTAGCTACCCCCTAATTCTCTGCTGTAAAAAAAGCACCCGGAGGTGCTTTTTTTATCTTTAAAGCACTGTTTTAACTAGCTATACCAACCAAACAATTTGAAGGTATAAGGGATATAGGCAATAATTAAAATTGCAGGAACCATCACCAATAGCGGTAGTATCCAACGTTCATAACGATAGAAGAAGGAAAGATGACGAACTTCCGCATCTGCTTCGGCCACCTCAGCATCCCCAATCGACTGTCTCGCCAATAAATGATTCAGTGCAACTGGTGGTGTTACATAACCCAGTTCAAATCCAATCAATGCAATCATCCAGAAATGAACAGGATCAATGCCATATTGATAAGCGACTGGTGCAACAGTTGCAGTAATTAAAATTACAGCACCAAATGGGTCCATAATCATGCCTACAAAAATCATCAGCAAAACAATCAGTGTAATCACTAAGTAAGTGCTATTTATATTTTGTGGGAATGTTTCCATGATATGAATCTGCTCCAGGAAACCACCGACGCTGACTGAAAGCGCCATTAAAATGACCAAAGCACCAATATGTCCCACCGTCTCACTGGTTGATGTATGTAATGCTTTACCAAAGGAAATTCGGCGTGCAGGATTACGTGGATCATCTGCCGGATCGACTTTGGGCGTCGGTAAACTACCATCACTAGGTACAGTATATGAATCTAGAGTACTGTCCCAATGTCCAACAGGTGCTAAGGGCGCAGGTTCTTTACGTAACTTGTCAAACAACACCATCAGCAATAAAATCACAGGCATCATCACTGGTGCAGTAAATTCATTTAGATTTGTCGCTAAAGCATACTTATAGAACAGCCAAATCAAAATAAAAATGACGATATATGGTGATACTGGAACAAATGCACGTAGTGATTTTGGTAGGGCTACTTTAAATGGTGCAATTCTAAATTTTTGCTCTGCAAAGAACAGCGCAATAACCAAGAATAAAGTAGAGGTGAGTAAGAACACATACATACCGTATTTATAAAGTAGATCTGTGGTGACTTCTTTATTTAAAGAAGCAACAACCACAATCAATAGACACGGACGTAGCACCACGCCCAACGAACCTGAAAGTGCTGTTGCAGCCAAAGCAAATTGACGACGGCCACCTGCATTCCAAACTTCTTTATAAATAATGGCACCCGCTGCAATAACGAAAATACCTGAAGCGCCAGTGTAAGCTGTCGGCAAAGCCGCAGCAATTAAGATCAACCATGTTAATGTTTCTGGTGCCAAGTTCCACGGGCGTAAAATATTCAGGAACAAATCTACAATCCGCGTCTGTTTTAGCAACATCCCCGCCCAGATGAATAACGCCAGATTTAAGAAAATACTCGAGAACTCAACCAACTGCCCCAAGTAAATACCTTGGCCCATTGGATAAGCCATAAAGAAAGTAAAAGCAACTCCCGTGATAATAGCCATATAAGCATACAGCGGCACACTCAGGAAGGCTAAACCAACACTGCCACCCTCACGTGTCGGCGTTGGTGATTTGATTAACTGATATAGGCTAATCACAGTCAGTACGCCAAAAAGTATAATCCATAGCCAATAAATCAGCTTCATTTCTGAACCCATCGGAACACCTGAGTTCATGACCGATTGATATTGACTAATAACAGAGGAAGTCAGTAGACCATTGCCGATCAACATCGCAATGCTGTATATACGAAAATCGATTTTTGTTGCAGGGCTACGCAAACCAATATGATGTGTCTTTAAAGTGGCGCTAATGGCAGCAAATACCACCATGATCACTAAAAATAAAGCACGATTTTCAGTACCAAATTTAAAGATTCCAAAAAAACTTGTCTCAATTTGACGATAAGTACGCACACTTGGATGTGCCTCAATATGTGTCATAGCCTTATCATAAAATTGATATTTTTCTTCACATTGCTGCCGAGCCGCGATTAAAGAAGCACGTACATCTGCCTGTGAGGCAACACCAAACATACTGGCAAATTCATCAGCAGCATTAATCCGCATCTGCTCTTGAACTTGTGCATCAATGTTTGGGTTTCGGTCACAGGTGGGCTGTTCTGGTTCAGCGCGAAGGAAGGAATATTGCATCCCAATCGCAGGATCACCATATAAGCGTTCACCCATACGTAATAACTGACCGTGTACCATCTCACCAGTACCAATAATCAGTGTCATAAGTAATAACAAAAGAATAACAAAGGTTGATATCCACTCGGTCCAAATATAACTCAATAGACCTAATCCCGTTTTTTTCCGTTGATTATGCTGCATATTTATTCCAGTTTATTGTGATCAACACCTCTCCGAAGATGCTGAATCTTGCAATGTACATGGTTGATAGAGAATACATTTATTCCCTGTATAACCAATCCCTCTGTACCCACTGAATTATTATTAAGCGTCTTAATCAAATGATCATGTTTTTCTAGTTTTTATCTTTTTTATCTTTTTTATCAGTAAATAACCTAAACCACAGAGCAGCCCACCAATTGCACCTATCAAATGTGCTTCGGTTAGGACTGGACTGCCAATTAACTGGGCAGTCCCTGTTTGCCCAAATGTATTCTCCCAAACCAGTTTTGCCGTAATCAAAGCCAAAACTAAAATTGCGAATTTCCGTTCGTTCTTATATTGCAGATATACCACTCCCACGGCGGTATATAATCCATGCAAGACACCTGAAAGTCCTGCATAAGCATCAATATAAGGTAGATAAAAATAAAAAATGAAGCTAATGAACGGGGATAAAATCAACAACAATGCCCATAAATGCCAATTTCGGACATGAGGAAAAATAAAAGGCAAACATGCGAATGCCATCATATTTAGTAGAAAATGAACCCAGCCGACATGAACCCAATGTGCTGTCCAAATACGCCAAAATTCTGTGAGTAGATTGGGTCGCCAATAAATAAAATGATCATCAAAAACTTGTAGACAAGCCGATATGGAAATACATATCGCAATCAAAATGACTTTGCTTATCCATATTTGATCTTTCATTGGCTGGCTGCCCCCTAAAAAATAGACCTTTTACAATTTTAGATATTTCATTTGTAAAAGGTCGTTTAATTCAGGTTACTCCGCTGGAGTTTCTTGTGCGGGTGCTGCTTGATCTGATGCTGGTACAGCTTGATCCTGTGCAGGTGCTGCTTCACCACCGTCAAACAAGGAGTCCAACTCAGCCGAGCTTTCTTGTTTATCATCCCAGAATGAAGTAAGACCTTCATCACTCGCTCTCACACCCGTGTTTTCAGTCCAATAACGATCTGCGATACCACGAACCATCAAACCTGCCATTTTATCAATCAATCTAAATTGTGGGTTCGCAGGTTTATCTTCACCAGTTGCCGCAGCATATGAACGGAAAGCATCACGCAGTTTGGCATCATCACCACTGGCTTGTGCAGCAACTGCATAAAGTGCATGCGCTAAACGAACGCCCTTCTTCTCGCCAATTGCCATAGATTGCTTCATGGTGGCATATGGTTCAGGTTTTCCATCACCAGCACCCGGTAGTAAGGTCCAGATCACAGCACGGGTTGCCATTGGAGCACCCCAGAATTTTTCATTATCCAAACAGGTCATGCCTCGCTCAACGATCCCCGCAATATCCTTAGGAACATTGATCGCACCACCTGAGTTAATATCATTGGTCATGGCTTGCAAACCACTCACCATACCGAGTAAATAAACGGTTTGATCTAGATCATTGCGCATGGTTGGGCATGAATCGCCTAATTTATATTTGTATTTAGTTTCCCAACGATTGGCAAAAAGTTGATAGCCTGCATATTGACGCTCAGCCGCAATCGCAGCCCAACGTTTCTGCTCAATACGTGCATCTTGCGCTTCAGACACTTGCCCAGCTTTAGAGGCACGCAAATAACGTAATTCTGCTTCTAAGGCTTGATTCTCAGCACACACACCTGCTGCTGTATAAAGCAATACAGCTATACGAGTTGGATCAGCCCCCATATCTTTGGTTGACATGACCGCAGGCGTTAAAGCATTCCCTGAGTTACACACCATTTCGGCATCATCCATCGACAAAATCGGTGGAACAATATGTTTTTCACCAAAACCAAGTGCTACATTCGCACCCGTTTTAATCACATAAGAACATCCTGATAGCATTGATGTTGTTAATACAGCAACCGCCACACCCTGCCCAATTTTATGGAGTTTAGACATACTTCCTGTCCCTCTAATAATTTGTTTTTTCCTTTTAGCTGTACATTATCAGATGCAATACTTGAATTAAAGAGTAATTGCTCTAATTTAACGAGGACATTTTGACATAATTCACAAATGAAAGAATTGACAAATACGCAGCAATACAGAAATTTCAGGCAAAAAAAAGTAGCATTGCGACGGTTCAGCACATGCTACTTATTAACTGGTAAAATCGTGAAACTCTTTATATTTTAGTTTTGTTGAAAATAATCCTTGAGTAATGTTCCAGCTCTTCCTACTACAATCGCCATAACGATCGCAATTACCAGAAACATCCACATTGAAATCTCCATAGAGACCTCCTACACTTGTTGTATCTACTTTTGATAGATACTAGATTGGCGTTCACCATCGATATTCACGGGAGAGTGATATATTGATGACACTTTCAATCTCTTTCTCTTGGTCACTACAACTTGACGTTGGCGTGATTCAAGAAATTCCCTGAGTAAAGTTCCTGCTCTTCCTACTACAATCGCAAGAATAATTGCGACCACCAGAAACGACCATGTTGGAATTTCCATTTTGGACCTCCACCATACTTTACGTTGGTGTTTGTACTTTAGCGAAAATAACTCGGCGTTGATTGCCAGATTGTCTGACAATCATAATTTTCACGATTTTTTAGAGTATTTAATCTAACAATTTAAACAAAACAAACCTTAATTTTAATTAAATTATTGAAATTTATATTTTTATTAATTTTATACAGTTGTAGAATTGTCAAACAATTATGCCAGTTTTGCACGTAATTTTAGCTTTTTCCACTGAGAATGTGATAATTGATCCCACCAAATAATGCAATTTTTATTCTTTTGATGAGAAAAATAGAGCGCGATATAAAATTGGTGATCTAATATTTTGACAATTTGTCGGCGCTGAATCTTTAATTTGGGGTCATAAAATTCGAACGAACATTCTTGATGATCTAAATATTCAAAACGTTTAATTTGTGGCTGTTTCAAAAATAAGAACCAAGCAACGCCCATCATGCAGAAGCACAATAGCCAAATCCGTAAGGCCAGTAAGGAATAAGTTAATCCGAGGATGGCAATGAAAATCAAGAGCTGCAATGCGATCGCAAAACGACTACGTTGCAGCTCGAAAACACCATTAGCCATGGACATAGTGTTTTAATTTTAAAATAAAATCTTTTAATTCTGTACGAGGCGGTTCCCCAACCTCCATAAACCAATCCAATAAATCCGGATCTTCTTGATCGACCAACTCCGCAAATAATGCCTTTTCAGCAATATCAGCTGTCAGGTAATGGTTTTTAACATAAGGATCAAAATACACATCGATTTCTTTTAAACCACGACGTGCACGATACACAACCTTACGCTCTTCCAGTGTCATTTCATCAGACATTATTGGCTCCGCAATGCAACAATTTTTCCATAGTGTACCCGATCTCCCCGATGAAGTTCTGAGAGATTTTTCTCAAGTGACCAAATACATCAATCAAATTGAGCATTGATCACATTGTTCACTATTTTCAATTTCTTGTATGGTGATGAAGATGATTTAAATCCAACACACTAGGGAAAAATAACAAATGCAATCAGGTGCTATTCGTCCAATTCCAAACATGCTCCCACGCAAACTGTTTACTTCAGACCACGAAGCATTTCGTGAAACAGTCCGTAAATTCTATGAGAAAGAAGTTGTTCCTAATATTGAAAAATATGAAAAACAACAACATGTAGATCGTGACTTATGGAATAAGGCAGGTGCACTTGGCTTGCTTTGCACGACCATGCCAGAACAATATGGTGGTTCAGGTGTAGATCGTCTTTACAGTATGATTCTGATCGAAGAACAAGCCTATGCTATGGATTCAAGCACGGGCTTCTCTTTGCATTCAGATATCGTTGCCAACTATATCAATAACTTCGGTAATGAAGAGCAAAAGCAACACTGGTTACCCAAAATGGCAACAGGTGAAGCAGTCACAGCGATTGCCATGACTGAACCTGGAACAGGTTCCGACCTACAAGCAGTTCGCACGACTGCTGTATTGGATGGCGATGAATATGTCATCAATGGTTCTAAAATCTTTATTACCAATGGCTATCTTTGCGACATGGCCATTGTGGTGTGTAAAACAGGTAACAATGAAAAAGGCTCAGCAAACTTATCTTTGCTGATTGTAGAAGCAGATCGTGCGGGTTTCAGCAAAGGTAAACCACTGAACAAAATTGGTATGAAAGGCCAAGATACCTGTGAATTGTTCTTTGATAATGTCCGTGTACCGAAAGAAAACCTATTAGGTATGGAAGGCATGGGCTTTATCATGTTGATGAAAGAGCTCGCTTGGGAACGTATGCTGGTTGCGATTATCTGTCAAGCAGGCGCTGAAGCAGCCTTTGCACATACCGTGCAATACACCAAAGATCGTAAAGCATTCGGCAAAGCCATTAGTACCTTCCAAAATACTCGTTTTAAACTGGCGGAATTGCGTACTGAAATTGATTTCTGTCGTACCTATCTCGATCGCTGTATGGAACTACAGCTTGAAGAAAACTTAGGTGTGGATGCGGCAGCAGCTGCCAAATACAAAATTTCAGATATGTTCTCAAAAGTTGTAGATGACTGCTTACAACTACATGGTGGTTATGGTTATATGCTGGAATATCCAATTGCCCGTGCCTATATCGACAACCGTGCCAATCGTATTTATGCAGGTACCAATGAAATCATGAAAGAACTGATTTCACGTACCCTCTAAATATCAATAAAACAAAGGGATCGTGCCCGATGCGCGATCCCTTTTTTATTTATTTCGATTCAGGTTTTTCAACAGCTTGAACAGGCTGCGGATTCATTCTTGCCATCAATTGCTTAACTTTAGGATTCTCAATATATTGTTGCATGGTGGTATTGAGCGCAGTACGCGCATTTTGTGTGGTGAAATGCGCGACTTCACTGCCAACATCACTGGCTTTCTTTGCCCAAGCCTTCCCTTCTACAGATTCATAGAAGGTCAATGCAGCTTGTAACTCTTTCTGGCTAAAACTTTCCACATAACGTTGCACGATAAATTGCTTACGCTGTTCACTATTCAGGTTTTTGCTCAAATCTGTATAAAAACTTTCGGGTAAGTCTTTTGGCAAACGCATACGAATTT
Organism: Acinetobacter sp. TUM15071; assembly: GCF_008980925.1. Classification (NCBI taxonomy): domain Bacteria; kingdom Pseudomonadati; phylum Pseudomonadota; class Gammaproteobacteria; order Moraxellales; family Moraxellaceae; genus Acinetobacter; species Acinetobacter sp. TUM15071. The sequence continues at coordinate 27,476 of NZ_BKGB01000006.1, forward strand.
GCTCTAAAATCATTTTATCGGTGTTTTGCAGTCCTTGCTCAGTCCCATCAACAGATACCAGCTTTTGTGCAATGACTTCTTTTTGTTTTACGTCATCGGCAAAGACTGATGTACTAAATAATAATGCCCCTAAGATGATGATTTTTTTCATCGTATTTTCCCTAATCAAAATTTTCTAATGTGCTCAATATACGCGATATTGATCGAATTTAAAGCCTGATTTCAAATAAAAAACCCCATGCTCATGCATAGGGTTTTTTAATAAATTCAATAAATAATTATGACACTAGCTTTGGCTTACGATCGACTTGCTCACCACGTTTATGGAATTGCAGGACCACATCGTTGAATGATGCATCTTTTAATTCTTTACGATCCGCAAGGTAGTTATTGGTAATTTTCCACGGTGCTTTTTTACCTTGTTTTGGCATCACATCTGCTGCACGTGCAATATAACCAGAAGACATTTTACCCATAATGGTATCTTGTTCACGCAATGCTGGATCCGCATGGGCAATGACTTCATCATAGCCATTTTTATCCATATGATTCAGCAAACGACAGATATAATCCGCTGCAATATCAACTTTCAATGTCCAAGATGCATTGATATAGCCAATGATCATTGCCATATTTGGTACATCACTTACCATAACACCTTGATATAGCATGTGTTGAGAGGTATCCATTGGCTTGCCATCGATTGTACCTTTTACGCCACCTAAGATTTGGATTTCCAAACCTGTCGCCGAAATCACAATATCAGCTTCAAGGTGTTTACCAGACTTCAATTGAATACCATTTGCCGTGAACTTCTCAATTTGATCCGTCTCAACATTGGCTTGGCCTTCACGTAACGCCTTGAACAAATCACCATCTGGCACAACACATAAACGTTGATCCCAAGGATTATAGCTTGGTGTAAAGTGTTTCATATCCACTTTACCCTTCAACTGTAATTCAATACCTTTCAACAATAAGCGACGAACTGTTTTCGGATATTTTTGCGCTAATGCATAAATACCACGTTGCATACCAATATTACGTGCACGGGTAAATTTATAAGCGGTTTCCTCAGACATAAATTTACGCGTTTTTTCATAAATGAAGTCAATTGAAGGAATCGTCGCAATATAAGAAGGAGAACGCTGTAACATGGTCACATGCCCCGCACCGCCTTTCACCATTGAAGGAACAAGGGTAATTGCGGTTGCACCACTACCAATAATAACGACTTTCTTGCCAGTGTAATCTAAGTTTTCAGGCCAGTGCTGTGGGTGGATCAATTGGCCTTTGAAATCTTCTTGTTTTGGGAATTTCGGCGCATAACCTTGATCATAGTTGTAGTAGCCTGTACAACCCATCACAAAATTTGCAGACCAAGTTTGCTTTTTCTTGTTACTGTCTTCAATTTCAACTGCCCATTTTTTCTTTGCAGAATCGTAGTTTGCAGAAAGGACACGATGACCAAAATGAATTTTATCTTTTAACTGATTTTCGCTGATTACATCGCTTAAATAACCTTTGATCTCAGCACCACTTGCCAATACTTTATCTTTTGCCCATGGTTTAAAATTAAAACCAAACGTTGACATATCCGAGTCAGAACGAATACCAGGGTAACGGAATAAATCCCAAGTCCCGCCAAAGCTATCACGACGTTCTAAGATTTCGAATTTACGTTGTGGACAGTTCTTCGAGAGATGCACAGCTAACCCAATCCCAGAGATACCTGCACCAATAATTAATACATCAACTTGCTTTTCCATTTTTTTTATACCCTGTATAAACCATGACTTTATTAAAGCACAAATTTGACAATACGCAATGTCAAGTTTGGTCATTCATCGGTTTTTTCATATCACTTCGGGACAATTTTAGAAAAAAGAGTGCTAAAAAATCCTGAGATTTCTGCTTGGATTTCGTTCAGTAGAGGGTTTGCTTTCGTAGATGAATAAAATTATCTGTACTCACTGAATACTTATAAACATGCTTTATTCAATATCTACAGGGAGACAACTTTTAAGGAAAAAGCTCAGGATAAGAGATGATGTAGAAATAGATGTATTAGCAATTTTAGATCGTAGCTTTAATTTCAAATAGAAAATGCCATTTATATCCTAGAATAAAAATAGCTTCATCAAAAGCTCATCTATATATTCTGCGTTACTTTTTAATGCTTTTGATTCCACCCCATAAGTTTGAAAACCAAACTTTTGATAAAGCTTAATTGCTGGCTGATTATCATCAGCGACAATAAGTAAAATTTGTTCTAGATATTCTTTACTATGTTCAATAACAGTCGTGAGTAATCTATCTGCCACTCCCTGTCTTTGAAATTCAGGTTCAATAAATACACTTGATAAATAAGCCTTATGAGCAAGCTTTGTTGCGACCTCTCGGGTTAAAGTCGCTAAACCAATAATTTTATCGTTATAGTAAACGCCAAAAACTGTTGAACTAGATAAGCAATTTTCAAAGAAACTTAAGGGTTTCACCACTTCTATACTATAAGTAGAACCAAACATTTCAGGGGCTTTTGCTAAAGCTGAAAGCCTGATCGTTCTAAAGTCATTCAGTTCATTCACACTTAGAATTTTAATCTCAATATTTAACATACTTGTCTATTTGAATTTTTATAGGATCACGACTTAATTTAGCATATCAACCAGTTGGCCAAACCCCAATTAATTAAAAAGATAAATAAAAAAGACCGGTTATTACACCGGTCTTTTTTGGAACAACTGACTGTTCTACACGTAGAAGTATTATTTTACTTCACGGTCAACGAGTTCAACGTAAGCCATCGGTGCAGCATCACCTGCACGGAAGCCCGCTTTAAGAACACGAAGATAACCGCCGTTACGTTCTTTGTAACGAGGGCCAAGAACGGTAAATAATTTACCAACAGTTGCTGCAGAACGAGTACGAGCAAACGCTAAACGACGGTTTGCTACTGTATCGTTTTTTGCCAAAGTGATTAAAGGCTCAGCAACGCGGCGAAGTTCTTTCGCTTTAGGTAAAGTTGTTTTAATTAACTCGTGCTCAACTAAAGCATTTGTTAAATTTTGGAACAACGCCTTACGGTGGCTGCTGGTACGGCCTAATTTCACACCACTATTACGATGACGCATGGTGATAGTCCTACTTAATTAACGGCTACGATAGGCAAAACGGTCATCCATACGGAGACTAGCTGGTGGCCAGTTCTCTAAACGCATGCCGAGTTGCAAACCTTTCGAAGCCAAAACATCTTTGATCTCTGTTAACGATTTTTTACCTAAGTTAGGAGTTTTTAACAACTCAACTTCAGTACGTTGAACAAGATCACCAATGTAGTAAATATTTTCTGCCTTCAAACAGTTAGCAGAACGAACAGTTAGCTCGAGATCATCTACTGGACGAAGCAAGATTGGGTCAACTTCTTCGCGAGGCTCTTGAGCAACAGGAGTTTGATCTTTCTGAAGATCAACAAAAATTGCAATTTGTTGTTGCAAGATTGTTGCCGCTTTGCGGATTGCTTCTTCTGGATCAACAGTTCCGTTAGTCTCAAGATCAATCACTAACTTATCAAGATCGGTACGTTGTTCAACACGAGCATTTTCTACTGTGTATGAAACACGCTTGATTGGGCTATAAGAAGCATCTAACTGTAAACGACCTACAGGACGTGTTTCACCTTCAGGGAAACGTGAGTCAGATGTTTCATAACCACGACCTTGAGAAACTTTAAGGCGCATTTTCAATGAACCTGTAGAACTCAAAGTACCGATTAAATGATCAGGGTTAACCACTTCAACATTATGAGGTAAACGAAGGTCAGCTGCAGTTACGTCACCCGCCCCTTGTTTCTCTAATGTCAAATATGCTTCGTTTTGATCGAACAGCTTAATAGACAATCCTTTTAGGTTCAGCAAGAGCTCGACGATGTCCTGCTGCAAGCCTTCTAAAGTACTGTACTCGTGCTCGACACCTTCTATTTCTACTTCAACCACAGCAGCGCCAGGTAAAGAAGACAATAGAATGCGACGTAAAGCATTACCTAGAGTATGACCAAAGCCACGCTCTAAAGGTTCCAGAATCACTTTTGCCGAGGTCCCGCTCACCGCTTCGACCTTGATCGCTTGCGGAGTTAGAAACTCGTTTGCAGTACGCGTCATTTATTGCTACCTCAAGGATTATTTAGAATACAATTCTACAATCAAGCTTTCGTTGATTTCAGCAGGTAAATCAGAACGATCTGGTGCAGCTTTAAACGTACCTTCTAACTTAGAATGGTCAATTTCCATCCAAGCAGGGATACCACGTTGAGCAGCTAATTCAATTGCGTTTTTAATACGTAATTGTTGTTTAGCGCCTTCGTGTACTGCAATTACATCACCAGCTTTAACTTGGATAGATGCAATGTTAACACGACGACCGTTCAAAGTGATGCTACGGTGAGATACTAACTGACGAGCTTCTGCACGTGTAGAACCAAAACCCATGCGATAAACAACGTTATCAAGACGGCTTTCAAGCAATTTCAACAAGTTTTCACCAGTTGCGCCTTTTACACGAGCAGCTTCTTTGTAGTAGTTACTAAATTGACGCTCTAACACACCGTACATACGACGTACTTTTTGTTTTTCACGTAATTGTAGTGAGTACTCAGATTGTTTGCTACCACGAGCTCCGCCATGTTGGCCAGGAGCTTTAGCATGTTTTTTAGTCTTAACGTCAAACGGTTTAACGCCAGATTTTAATTGCAGGTCTGTCCCTTCGCGGCGAGAGAGTTTGCATTTTGGACCAATATAACGAGCCATGAATGTTTCTCCTTACACGCGACGTTTTTTAGGTGGACGGCAACCGTTGTGCGGAATTGGAGTCACATCGGTAATGCTGTTAATTTTATAACCCACTGCACCTAATGCACGAACCGCAGATTCACGACCAGGACCAGGACCTTTTACAAGGACGTCCAAGTTTTTCAAACCGTAATCTAAAGCAGCTTTACCAGCAACTTCAGCAGCTACCTGAGCAGCAAACGGTGTTGATTTACGTGATCCACGGAAGCCTTGTCCACCTGAGGTAGCCCAAGCCAATGCATTACCTTGACGATCGGTAATCGTAACAATGGTGTTATTAAAAGAAGCGTGAATGTGTGCGACACCTTCAGAGACGGTACGAGTGACCTTCTTGCGTGCGCGAGTATCTTTAGCCATCTTTTAGCTTCCAGAAATCTTATTTCTTAATCGGTTTGCGCGGACCTTTACGGGTACGTGCGTTAGTTTTGGTGCGTTGTCCACGGACAGGCAAGCTGCGACGATGACGAAGACCGCGGTAGCAGCCTAAATCCATTAAACGTTTAATGTTCATGGAAATTTCGCGACGTAAATCACCTTCGGTCGGAACCTTAGCAACTTCTGCACGAATCGCATCAAGCTGAGCATCATCTAATTCACGGATCTTTGTAGTTTCAGTGATACCTACAGCAGCTAAGATGTTCTTAGCAGTGTGGCGACCTACACCAAAAATATACGTGAGAGAGATAACAGCATGCTTGTTATCCGGAATGTTTACACCGGCAATACGAGCCATTCAATTTTCTCCAAAAAGGCAGTCAAGATAATCAACCGCCCCACAAAAATCTTGAGGGGCGGATAATAACCTAATTAGCCTACTGAAATCAACAGGTCTTAATTAAATTAACCTTGACGCTGCTTATGACGAGGTTCTGCGCTACAAATTACGCGAATAACCCCATTACGACGGATAACTTTACAGCTACCACAAATTTTCTTTACAGAAGCTTGTACTTTCATGATGAAACCTTCTAAGTGCGCTTATCCCTTAGGATGAGCAGTCGTTTTTCTCATTAACGTTTGATTATCATACTGGTGCGACGTAAGGTGCGCTTGGAGTTGCGCCATAAAGTCCATTACTACTACCACTACAATCAGTAACGATGTCCCCCCCAAATGGAATGGAATACCGAACGAACTTTGTAGAACCATAGGCATTAAACACACTACAGTAATGTAGATTGCACCAATGAAGGTCAAACGGTTAAGAATATGATCTAAATAACGAGCCGTTTGCTCACCTGGTCGGATGCCAGGTACATATGCTCCACTACGCTTTAAATTCTCTGATACTTCTTTCGGGCTAAAAACTAGCGCGGTATAGAAATAACAGAAGAAAATAATTAACGCACCGAAGAGCATTAAATACAACGGCTGTCCAGGCGATAACACCAATGCCAGATCTTGTAGGCTACGCTTCACAATCCCTGCATTTGGATCAGCACTTCCTAACCATTGTCCCAAGCTCGCTGGAAATAATAACAATGAGCTAGCAAAAATCGCTGGAATTACACCTGCCATGTTAATTTTTAACGGCAAATGTGTTTGCTGTGCAGTAAACACACGACGCCCTTGCTGTTTTTGTGCGTAGTTTACAGGAATACGACGTTGTGCTTTTTCAATAAACACAATCGCTGCTAAGACTGCTAACGATAATAAACCGAAAACAACTAACCCGATTAAACTACCCTGACCATTTTGTACAGACGTAAACGACTGAATCACGAGATTTGGCAAACCTGCCACAATACCCGCAAAAATGATCATCGAGATACCATTACCAACACCACGTTCGGTAATTTGCTCGCCCAACCACATCAAGAACATTGTTCCTGCAACTAACGAAGTTAATGCTGGAACATAAAATGCTAGGCCTGAAGTTAAGGTAATACCTTGACTGATCAAGCCAGCACACATCCCTATACCCTGCACAAGTGCAAGAAATAAGGTGCCATAACGCGTATATTGATTGATCTTACGTTTGCCTTGCTCGCCTTCTTTTTTCAAAGCTTCTAGCGAAGGAATTACGGTAGACATTAACTGCACGATAATCGATGCAGAAATGTACGGCATAATCCCTAATGCTAGAATCGACATGCGTTCTAACGCACCGCCAGAGAACATGTTAAATAAACCTAAGAAGGTACCTTCATTAGCTTTAAAAAACTGTGCTAGCGCTACATTATCAATCCCCGGCAACGGAATATGCGCTCCTAGTCGAAAGACCAACAACGCGCCAATCAAAAACATTAATCGACGAATAATTTCACGGTATTTCACATGAAATGGTTGGCCTTTCATCATGTTTACATGACCTGAAGAACTAGGAGTCATAGACACTCGAGATTACTCCTCGACTTTACCGCCAGCAGCTTCAACAGCAGCTTTAGCGCCTTTAGTCAACACAACACCTTGAATAGTGAATGCGCGAGTGATTTCACCAGAAAGAACGATGCGAGCACGAATTTGGTCACGACGAACAACATTCGCAGCTTTCAAAGTCTCTAGGCTAACAACATCACCTTCAACTTTATTCAACTCAGACAAACGTACTTCAGCAGTTTTCAAAGCGATTTGACTAGTGAAGCCGAATTTAGGCAAACGACGATATAACGCAGTTTGACCGCCTTCAAAGCCTGGACGAGTACCACCACTTTTACGTGAGTTTTGACCTTTGACACCACGGCCACCAGTCTTACCAACGCCAGAACCGATACCACGGCCTAAACGACGATTTTCACGTTTTGCACCTTCTGCAGGCGCAAGTTCATTCAAACGCAGAGTCATGGCTTATTCCTCTACACTAACCATATAGTAAACTTTGTTGACCATACCGCGGTTAGAAGGCGTATCTTGCACTTCTACAGTATGACCAATACGACGCAGACCTAAACCTTGAAGGCAAAGTTTATGATTTTTTAAACGATGCGAAGAAGATTTAGTCTGGGTAACTTTAATCGTTTTCATGATTGATTACCCTTGAATTTGTTCTACTGAAAGACCACGTTTCGCAGCGACTTTCTCAGGAGAAGTCATATCACGCAAACCTTTGAAAGTTGCGTTTACTACGTTAGCAGCATTTGTAGAACCATAACATTTAGCAAGTACGTTATGTACACCTGCAGCTTCAAGAACAGCACGCATAGCGCCACCAGCAATTACGCCAGTACCTTCTGAAGCAGGTTGCATGTATACACGGCTTGCGCCATGACGAGCATTCACAGGGTGTTGTAAAGTAGTACCCGCGAGGTCTACAGTGATCATGTTACGACGAGCAGCTTCAAGTGCTTTAGAAATAGCAGCTGGAACTTCACGTGCTTTACCACGACCAAAACCTACACGACCGTTACCATCACCCACAACAGTTAATGCTGTGAAAGAGAAGATACGACCACCTTTAACAACCTTGGCTACACGATCAACGGCAACCAGCTTTTCAACGAGACCTTCGTTTTGTTCAACTTTCGCCATGATTAGAACTCCAAGCCGCCTTCACGAGCAGCATCAGCCAAGGCTTTGATACGACCATGATATTTAAAACCAGAACGGTCAAATGCAACTTTAGTAACACCAGCTGCCTTAGCACGTTCTGCGATCAAAGCACCAACTTTCGTAGCTGCGTCTACATTACCTGTAGAGCCACTACGCAAAGATGCATCTAAAGTTGAAGCTTGCGCTAAAACTTTGCCACCATCTGCTGAAATAACTTGCGCATAGATGTGACGCGGAGTGCGGTTTACACACAAACGAGTCGCACCCAATGCACGAATGTGCAAGCGTGTGCTTTTCGCACGACGCAAACGGGTTTGTTTCTTTTCGTTCATAAGAACCTCGCGCCTTATTTCTTCTTAGCTTCTTTACGAAGAATAACTTCATCCGAATAACGAACACCTTTACCTTTATATGGTTCAGGAGCACGGTATGCACGGATTTCCGCTGCCACTTGACCTAACAACTGCTTGTTTGCTGATTTCAAAATGATTTCAGTAGCAGTTGGAGTTTCCGCTGTTACACCTTCAGGTAAAGCGTAGTCAATCGGGTGTGAGTAACCAAGGTTAAGGTTTACAGAAGTACCCTTAACCGCAGCTTTATAACCAACACCAACAAGCTGTAACTTACGTTCGAAGCCTTCGCTAACACCTTTTACAAGGTTGTTCAATACAGCGCGAGCAGTACCAGCTTGCATCCAAGCGTCTTTCGACTCTTTAGCTGGAGCAAGTTGAAGTTTACCTTCTTCCTGTTTTAGCTCGACCAGCGCATGCAGGTTGAAAGACAATGTACCTTTGCTGCCTTTCACTTCGACCTGCCGGCCGTTCTGAGTAACTGTTACACCATTCGGTACAGTTACTGGGGCTTTAGCCACACGAGACATGAGGAATCACCTATTAAGAAACAAAAGCAATAACTTCACCACCAACGCCCGCAGCACGTGCAGCGCGATCAGTCATGATGCCTTTGCTTGTAGAAACAATTGCAATACCCAAACCTTGCTTAACGCTAGGAATTTTATCTTTACCGCGATATTGGCGTAAACCTGGACGGCTTACACGCTTAACGGTTTCGATAACAGGCTTGCCTTCGAAATATTTTAATGTAATGGTCAAAGTAGATTTTGTCTCTTCAGAAGCAACTTCTACATTTGAAACATAACCTTCTTGTTGAAGAACGTTTGCAATTGCAACTTTCAACTTAGAAGAAGGCATAGAAACAGTTTGTTTCTTAGCCATTTGTGCGTTACGAACACGTGTTAACATGTCGGCAACGGTATCTTGCATACTCATTTAGTCGCTCCTTACCAGCTTGCCTTAACAACGCCTGGTACATCACCCTGCATTACTGTGTCACGTAATTTGTTACGGCTTAAACCGAACTTACGGAAGTAACCATGAGGACGACCAGTTAAACCACAACGGTTACGAAGACGTACTGGAGATGCGTTACGTGGCAATGCCTGTAACTTTAATGTCGCGGCGAAACGTTCTTCGTCACTTGCATTTACGTTTGCAATTGTTGCTTTTAATTCAGCACGTTTTGCAGCGTATTTAGCAACTGTCTTTTCGCGTTTCAATTCGCGATTAATCATACCTTTCTTAGCCATATCGACCTCTTATTTGAACGGGAAGCCGAATGCACGCATAAGCGCACGGCCTTCGTCATCGCTACGAGCAGTGGTCGTAATCGTGATGTCTAAACCACGGATACGATCAATCTTGTCAAAATCGATTTCAGGGAAAACGATTTGCTCTTTTAAACCCATAGAGTAGTTACCACGACCATCAAATGATTTCGAAGAGAAACCACGGAAGTCACGGATACGAGGGATTGCGATTGAGATCAAACGATCCAAGAATTCGTACATTTGGTCGCCGCGTAAAGTAACTTTACAACCGATCGGCCAACCATCACGGATTTTAAAACCAGCGATTGATTTACGAGCAAGAGTCACAACTGGCTTTTGACCAGCAATGAGTTGCATATCAGCAACAGCGCCATCTAATAATTTCTTATCAGTTGCAGCTGCGCCTACACCCATGTTCAGAGTGATTTTTGTGATGCGAGGAATATCCATCACGTTCTTAACGCTAAGTTCTTCTTGTAACTTCGCTTTAAGTTCGTCGTTGTAACGTGCTTTAAGTCTGGCCATTGCCTTTTTCAACCTATTACTTCGCTACCGCCACTGATTCACCATTTGATTTATAAACACGAGTTTTCGCGCCATCAATCACTTGGTAACCAATACGGTCAGCCTTTTGGGTTGTAGCATTAAAAATTGCCACGTTTGAGATATGAAGCGTAGCCTCTTGAGTAACGATACCGCCTTCAGCGCCAGTTACACGGTTTGGCTTTTGGTGCTTCTTCACCAAGTTAAGACCTTCGACCTTAACTCGTTCTTCAGAAACAGACAAAACAACACCTTGTTTGCCTTTTTCTTTACCTGCGATCACAATTACTTGATCGCCTTTTTTAATCTTAGCCATGATTGCCTCTTATAGAACTTCAGGAGCCAATGAAATGATTTTCATGAACTGTTCAGTACGAAGTTCACGAGTCACTGGTCCGAAGATACGAGTCGCAATCGGAGCTTTATTGTTGTTCAAAATAACAGCAGCGTTATCGTCGAAACGAATAACTGAACCGTCTGGACGACGGATGCCGAATTTTGTACGAACAACTACAGCATTCATCACGTCACCTTTTTTAACACGTGCGCGTGGAATTGCTTCTTTTACAGTAACTTTAATAATATCGCCAACTGAAGCATAACGACGGTGTGAACCACCAAGTACTTTAATACATTGTACGCGGCGTGCACCACTGTTGTCTGCTACGTCGAGCATACTTTCGGTTTGAATCATTGCCCTACTCCAAAACCGAGCATCACCGGTCACAATTTCGAAAGGCTCAAAGAGTACTCGAAATTGTCCGATGATGCAACAAGAACGTCTAATTACTCAGCAGCAGCTTCAACTACTTCCACTAAAGTCCAAGCTTTAGTTTTAGAAATTGGGCGGCTTTCTTTGATGGTCACTAAGTCGCCAGTTTTAGCAACATTGTTCTCATCATGAGCGTGTAATTTAGTTGAACGGCGGATTGATTTGCCATACAACGGGTGTTGAACGCGGCGTTCAATAAGCACAACAATAGACTTGTCCATTTTGTCGCTTACGACTTTGCCGGTTAACGTGCGGACTGTTTTTTCACTCATTGTCCGTTCCCCTGTTTTTCGGTAAGGAGTGTCTTAATACGAGCAATTGTCTTACGAGCAATTTGCACTTCATGCGATTTGCCTAATTGACCAGTTGCTTTCGCCATACGAAGACGGAATTGGTTAAGCTGTTGCTCATCAAGCAAAGCTTTCAACTCTTCTACCGACTTTTCACGTAGATCTTTAGTTTTCATTACATCACCGTCCGAGTCACGATAGTGGTTTTAAACGGAAGTTTAGCAGCAGCTAAAGCAAAAGCTTCGCGCGCCAACTCATCGCTAACACCTTCAATTTCGTACAGGATCTTACCTGGCTGGATCTGACACACCCAGTATTCCACGCTACCCTTACCTTTACCCATACGTACTTCTAATGGTTTTTCGGTAATTGGTTTGTCTGGGAATACGCGGATGAAGATTTTACCACCACGTTTGATACGACGGCTAATGGTACGACGTGCAGCTTCAATCTGACGCGCAGTCATACGACCACGTTCAGTTGCTTTAATTGCAATCGAACCAAATGATACTGTACTACCACGATGCGCTAGACCAGTGTTACGGCCTTTGTGCACTTTACGGAATTTGGTACGTTTAGGTTGCAACATGGATTATTCTCCCTTGTCAGCAGCACGGTCACCGCGACGACCACGACGCTCTTGACCTTCACCACGACCACGACCGCGTTTAGCTGGACGCTCTTCAGCAGGAGCAGGGTTCATGACTTGTTTCATGCCACCTAAGATCTCACCACGGAAAATCCAAACTTTAACACCAATCGTACCGTATGTTGTTTCTGCACGCATAGTAGCATAGTCGATGTCAGCACGAAGTGTATGCAAAGGTACACGACCTTCACGATACCATTCAGTACGAGCAATCTCTGCACCACCTAAACGGCCAGAAACTTCAACTTTGATACCTTTAGCGCCAGCACGCATCGTGTTTTGAACCGCACGCTTCATAGCACGACGGAACATAACACGCTTTTCCAATTGAGAAGCAATTGCTTCAGCAACTAGACGTGCGTCCAAGTCAGGGCGATCAATTTCATTGATGCTAACTTGAGCTGGAACACCCATAATAGTGGTGAGTTCGCGCTGTAATTTCTCGATGTCTTCGCCTTTCTTACCGATAACGATACCAGGACGAGCAGTGCTAATAGTTACTTTAGCAGCGCCTGTAGGACGTTCGATAAGAATATTGCTGATCATCGCGCTCTTAAGTTTTTTAATTAAAAACTCACGAACTTGAAGATCTTTAAGCAAGTATTCAGCGTATTGTTTCGGACTCGCATACCAGTTAGCGTTATGACGTTTCACAACACCTAGGCGGATACCGATTGGATGAACCTTCTGACCCATATCAAACCCCTACCTTAACGGTGATGTGACAAGTACGCTTAGTAATACGATCTGCACGGCCTTTAGCACGTGGCATGATACGTTTAAGGCTAGTGCCTTCATCAACGTAAATCGTAGTTACTTTAAGGTCATCAACATCTAAGCTGTTGTTGTGTTCAGCATTTGCGATTGCAGATTCTAATGCTTTTTTAACGAGCACAGCTGCTTTCTTATTGCTGAAGTTTAAAATATCTATCGCACGTGCAATCGACTTACCACGGATCAAATCAGCAACTAAACGTGCTTTTTGTGCCGAGATAGCGGCACCGCGTAATTTAGCAGTTACTTCCATCATAGCACCTATTAACGTTTAGACTTCTTATCAACACCGTGACCACGATAGGTACGAGTTGGCGCGAATTCACCCAATTTATGACCAACCATGTGTTCAGTAACAATTACTGGAACGTGGTTACGGCCATTGTGAACAGAAATTGTTAAACCAACAAAGTCTGGAAGGATCATTGAACGACGTGACCAAGTTTTGATCGGCTTACGGTTGTTAGCAGCTACAGCAGCTTCAACCTTAGCGAACAAATGCGCGTCGACGAATGGACCTTTTTTTAATGAACGAGGCATTATTCAGATTCCCTTACTTGACGCGACGGTCGCGAATAATCATCTTAGTCGTACGCTTATTGGTACGTGTCTTGTACCCTTTAGCTTTTTGACCCCATGGACTTACAGGTTGAATACCTTTACTACGTCCTTCACCACCACCGTGTGGATGGTCTACTGGGTTCATCGCCATACCACGAACGGTAGGACGAATACCACGCCAGCGCGCAGCACCAGCTTTACCCAATGAACGAAGGTTGCTTTCTTGGTTAGAAACTTCACCAATTACAGCACGACATTCAACGTGGACTTTACGCATTTCACCAGAACGTAAACGAACGATAGCGTAAGAACCATCACGACCCAACAACTGAACTGAAGTACCAGCAGAACGTGCTAATTGAGCACCTTTACCGATTTTAAGTTCAAGGTTGTGAAGTGTAGAACCGATTGGCATGTTGCGAAGTGGCAAGCAGTTACCTGGACGAATTGGAGCATCGTTACCAGATTGTACTTTATCACCAGCACGTAGGCCTTTAGGTGCAATGATGTAACGACGTTCACCATCAGCATATTTCAACAAAGCAATATGAGCTGTACGGTTAGGATCGTATTCGATGCGCTCTACAGTCGCTGGAATACCATCTTTGTTACGTTTAAAGTCAACAATACGGTAGTTTTGCTTATGACCACCACCCACGTGACGTGTAGTGATGTGACCATTGTTATTACGACCACCAGTACGTTTTTTAGCTTCTACCAACGGTGCATAAGGCGCGCCTTTGTGAAGATGGTCATGAACCACTTTCTCTACAAAGCGACGTCCTGGAGACGTTGGCTTACATTTTTGAATTGGCATAATTCTCGTCCTTATTCCGCTGCGTTTTCAGCGGTATCGCCCAAGTCAGCCATTTCTACATCTTGGCCAGCTTTCAGGGTGACGTATGCTTTTTTCACATCAGAACGACGTCCTAATGTTTTACCAAAGCGTTTTGTTTTACCTTTAGTGATCGTTGTATTGATTTTTACAACTTCAACACCAAAGAGCTGCTCAACTGCTTTCTTGATTTCAAGTTTGTTTGCATTTAATGCAACTTTGAACACTTGAACACCAGCAGTATCACCTAAAACTTGTGCTTTTTCTGAGAATACTGGTCCTAATAGGACTTGATAGATACGTTCGTTGTTCATCCGAGTTCTACCTCAATTTTCTTAGCAGCAGCTACAGACATTACAACTTTATCAAATGCGATCAAGCTAACAGGATCAATAGCAGTAGCATCAACCACATCAACGTGTGGAAGGTTGCGAGCTGCGAGATACAAGTTCTCATCTACAGCATCTGTAATGATCAATGCGCGAGTTGCATTCAAGTCTGTAAGTTTTGCAAGCAAGTCTTTAGTTTTTGGAGCTGCAACAGCAAACTCTTCAACCAATACAAGACGATCTTGGCGAACAAGTTCAGCTAAGATACATTGCATTGCACCGCGGTACATCTTACGGTTTACTTTTTGAGACCAATCTTGTGGGCGAGCAGCAAAAGTTTTACCACCACCAACCCAAATAGGGCTACGAATAGAACCCGCACGAGCGCGACCAGTACCTTTTTGACGGAATGGCTTTTTACCACCGCCAGAAACATCTGCACGTGATTTGTGAGCACGAGTACCTTGACGACCACCAGCTAAGTAAGCTGTAACAACTTGGTGTACAAGAGCTTCGTTAAATTCACGTCCGAAAGCAACTTCAGACAATTCAACAGCAGAGCCGGAAACAGTTTTTAAATTCACAGTATTTCCCCTCAGGCCTTGATGGTAGGACGTACAACAACGTCACCGCCAGTTGAACCAGGAATAGCACCCTTAACAACTAAAACAGAACGTTCAGCGTCAATAGATACAATTTCAAGACCTTGAACTGTTACGCGTTCGTCACCTAAGTGACCAGCCATTTTCTTGCCTTTGAACACGCGACCAGGTGTCTGGTTTTGACCTGTAGAACCTAATACACGGTGAGATACAGAGTTACCATGAGTAGCATCTTGCGTACGGAAATTCCAACGCTTAACACCACCTTGGAAACCTTTACCTTTTGACTGACCAGTTACATCAACAATTTGACCAACTGTGAACAGATCAACACCGATAGAAGCACCCACTTCACGGCCTTCAAGCTCAGCTTCAGTAACACGGAACTCTTTAACTAAACGACCAGCAGCAACACCCGCTTTCGCGAAGTGACCTTTCTGAGCGTTAGTTACGCGCGATTCGCGACGTTCACCAGTAGTTACTTGAATTGCTTGATAACCATCAGTTTCAAGTGTTTTGATTTGCGTAATGCGGTTTGGATCGACTTCGATAACTGTAACAGGTACAGATACACCAGCATCTGTAAAGACGCGAGTCATACCACATTTGCGACCGACTAAACCAATAGCCATGTGCATAAACCTCTAAAAAAGCGGCCTAATTAACTTAAAAGTTAATCAACCGAAAGCCTTAACCCAAAGCGATCTGAACATCAACACCAGCAGCAAGATCTAACTTCATCAATGCATCAACAGTTTTATCTGTTGGTTGAACGATGTCGATCAAACGCTTATAAGTGCGGATTTCGTACTGATCACGAGCGTCTTTATTGACGTGTGGTGAAGTAAGAACGTTGAAGCGTTCGATGCGAGTAGGCATCGGAATTGGACCACACACTTGTGCGCCAGTACGCTTAGCGGTTTCTACGATCTCTTGAGCAGATTGATCAATCAGACGATGATCAAAAGACTTCAAACGGATACGAATTCTCTGGTTAGACATACCAGTAAACTCCAAGCCAAATATATAAAGAATCACCCATGACGCACCTCACCATTCTGGTAAGTGTCAAGGGCAGTGAAAATCACTAAGGTCATGATCGATGCCACGACTGTAATGCGTTAACTACTTTCTTCGTAGTAAACGCCCTCCATTTGAGGGTCGCTCATTATAACGATTGTTTAAGTCTTATGCAATTCTTCTTTTCATTTTTTAAGCAATCAATCCTGCTATGCACTCACAACATAATCGATTGCCTGATTCAACAAACGATTTCCCTGTTCAAATTTACTTTTGATGGTTCTTTTTAATTCAGATATCGGTTGCACATATTCACCATTAAAAACCGCCATATCCTCTTCATTCTCAATCAACAGCGCCAAGGTCTGTGGTGTCATTTCTGGATGAAACTGAAATCCAAGAACATTACGCCCAATCTGATACATTTGATTTCGGCAGACTTTATTCTCTGCTAAACGCACCCCACCCTTTGGAATTTCAAAAGTCTCGCTATGCCATTGCAATATATTCAATTGCTCTGGAATCTGGAAATAATCCTCAGGCACATGCGAGGCACGACCCACATCCATCCAGCCTAATTCTTGGTACGGATTTCGGCTCACGGCTGCCCCCAAGGCATTGGCAATTAACTGACCGCCCAAGCACAACCCAATCGCAGGTTTACCCGCAGCCAAATAACGTCGTAACCATCTTTTTTCGAGCTTTAACCACGGATAATTTGCTTCATCATTCACACTCATGGTTCCCCCCATGATAATCAGTAGATCAACTTCATCTACTCGTGGTAAGGCCTCCAACTCCAATGGTAAATCGACAGGTAATGCAAAAAACTCGGTTGCGGTAATTTTTGCTTTATGTGCTTTCAAAAAGTCATAGCAACTGCCAAAACCTTCGCCAGCAATGTGCTGAAAATAGTGCACTCTTAAATGCGACTTCATGCGCTAAAACCTATTTATCGTTAGAATGATAATTAGTCTTAGCAAAAATAAAGCCAGTTTTGAGCAATCGTATTAATCCGTACCGATTCTGTACAAAAGCAGCGCAACACTAGCGGCTTGGTTGATTTTCTCTTAACCTAAGTCATTATATTTATTTAGCCCATGCCCCATGACAACACACAATAAAGCACAAACCAATCTAATTCATGCACCACGCCAAGCCCCTCAATACATTGAAACCGTACAACCTCCCTTATTTCGTGCATCGACCATTATCTTTAAAAGTACGGCGCACCTTTTTGAGCGCCATTGGACCGATGCTTATGACTATAGTTATGGCACACACGGCACACCGACGACGTTTACATTAGGGGACAATATTGCGCAAATTGAAGGCGGACGTTATTGCTTGCTTGCACCAAGCGGTTTATCTGCGATTAATCTCGTGAATAGTGCCATTTTAAGTTCAGGTGATGAGGTTTGGGTCGCCGATAATATTTATGGCCCTAATCTTGAGCATTTAAATAATCTGCAAGATCGTTATGGCATCAGCGTTAAAATTTATAATCCAATTGATGCCAATAGTTTTCAACCGACTGAAAAAGCAAAATTGATTTGGCTTGAAGCAGCGGGATCAGTCACTTTAGAATTTCCCGATTTAAAGAACTTGGTTAAAAAAGCACAGCAGGCCAATGTACTCACCGCACTGGATAATACATGGGGCGCAGGGCTGGCTTTCAATGCATTTGATTTCTCAGATGAGCATCTCACTGTTGATATTACAGTTCATGCACTAACCAAATACCCAAGCGGTGGTGGCGATATTTTAATGGGTTCTGTAGTCACAAATGACCAAGCACTCCATCACAAACTCTATCGTATGCATGCCATCCAAGGAATTTCAGTTTCCGGTGATGATACAGCACAGATCCAACGCAGCTTGGCACATATGTCTTTACGCTATGAACAACAAGCTCGAAGTGCACTCACTTTGTTAAATTGGTTAAAACAACAACCACAATTTAGCCAAGTCCTGCATCCAAGCGATCCAGATGCAGCAGGCCATCAATTCTGGACAGAAATTTGCAGCACTGGTAAAAGTGCAGGCTTGGTCAGTGTTATTTTCAAACCAGAATATGATCTAGCCATGATCCGAAAGTTCTGCGACAGCCTAACGCTGTTTAAACTCGGATTTAGTTGGGGCGGTCCTGTCAGTCTGGCAATGTTGTATGACTTAAAACAAATGCGTACTTTGAAAAATACACATTTACAACAAGGTTTATTGGTTCGCTTCTGTATAGGACTAGAACATCCAGAAGATTTAATTCAAGATATTCAAAACGCATTAAAACAGCTCGATTGAGATTAAAAACAGGTGAAGAATGAGTACACCAATCGTTATTGCAAAAAAAACCACTGACACAACACAAGATATTGTTTTACATTCTAAATATGCAAACCGACATGGTTTGATTGCAGGTGCGACAGGAACTGGTAAAACCGTAACCCTTAAGGTGATGGCGGAAAGCTTTTCTCGTATTGGTGTACCGGTATTCCTTGCCGATGCCAAAGGTGATGTATCTAGTCTTGCCAAAGCAGGCAGCAGCAATCCTAAATTTGATGAGCGTCTAAAAAGCCTGCAACTAGATGCAATTCCTTTTGCAGCATCTCCAGTAATCTTTTGGGATTTATTCGGTCAGCAAGGCCATCCAATTCGTACTACCATTTCAGAGATTGGTCCCTTATTACTGGCACAAATGCTGAATCTGAATGACACCCAAGAAGGTGTGCTTTCAGCTGTGTTTCGTGTTGCCGATGATCAAGGTCTTTTACTGATCGATTTTAAAGACCTGAAAGCTATGCTGACTTATGTCAGTGAAAATGCTGCCAGCCTCAAAGCCGAATATGGCAACCTTTCCCCTGCCAGTCTGGGTGCAATTCAACGCAATCTACTCGCTTTAGGTGATCAAGGCGGTGAACAGTTCTTCGGTGAGCCAAGCCTGAATATTCTCGATTTCATTCAAACTGATACCAATGGTCATGGCTATATCAACATCTTGGCTGCAGATAAGCTGATGAACACCCCGAAGTTATATGCCACTTTCCTGCTTTGGATGATGTCGGAACTGTTCGAACAACTACCAGAAGTCGGCGATATGGATAAACCAAAACTGGTATTCTTCTTCGATGAAGCGCATTTACTATTTGATAATGCGAGTCCTGCTTTGCAACAAAAGATTGAACAAGTGGTACGTTTGATCCGCTCTAAAGGTGTGGGGATTTATTTCATTACCCAAAATCCACTGGATCTGCCTGAAAGCGTATTAGGGCAACTGGGTAACCGTGTACAACATGCCTTACGCGCATTTACCCCCAAAGACCAAAAGGCAGTCAAAACCGCAGCGGATACTTTCCGTGCCAATCCAGAGTTTAAAGTCGATCAAGCCATTACTGAACTTGCAGTCGGTGAAGCATTGATCAGCTGCCTAGATGAACAAGGGACGCCACAGATTGTGGAGCGCGGTTGGGTGATGCCTCCTTACTCCTCCTTTACCCCGATCACGCCTGAAGAACGTCAAGTGATTATTGGGCAAAGTATTGTGGCGGGTGTCTACGACCAAGCCATTGACCGAGACAGTGC
Organism: Acinetobacter sp. TUM15071; assembly: GCF_008980925.1. Taxonomy (NCBI): domain Bacteria; kingdom Pseudomonadati; phylum Pseudomonadota; class Gammaproteobacteria; order Moraxellales; family Moraxellaceae; genus Acinetobacter; species Acinetobacter sp. TUM15071. The sequence continues at coordinate 47,393 of NZ_BKGB01000006.1, forward strand.
TTATGAAATGCTGCAAAAGAAAGTATTGCAACAATCCCAAGAAAAAGAGGCAGATGAGTTAGCCAAACAGCAAAGCAAAGAGCAAGATGCTTTGGCCAAGCAACAAGCCAAAGAACAAGAACGTTTTGCCCGTGAGCAACAAAAAGCCGCAGAAAAGTCACAGCGTGATCGCGAGAAGCTCACTCAAGATATCGTCGGTACTTTTGCCAAGAGTGCCGCGCGTAGTTTAGGTGGGACAACTGGACAAAAAATTGTTCGTGGCTTACTCGGTTCATTATTCGGTAAAAAATAAATCCATATTCATTTGTAAATTAAGGGATAATCTATTATCCCTTAATTTTTTTATGGCTTTTATTTAAATATGCATTGCAAATACACCTTATAAGATGTATTTTAAATACATCTTATAAATGATAGCCAAGAGAGATCAAGCATGACTCCACAGCAAATTGACCTAGTAAAAGCCACTGTTCCTGTCCTACGCGAAAATGGTGTTGCACTGACTGGATACTTTTATAACCGCATGTTAGGTAATCATCCCGAATTAAAAGAAACCTTTAATATGGGACACCAACGCAGTGGGGCTCAAGCACAGGCACTTGCAGGTGCAGTTTTGGCGTATGCAGAGAATATTGAAGACCCTTCTGTGCTTTTGCCTGTGGTTGAAATGATTGCGCATAAACATGTCAGTTTAAATATTCAATCCCCTGACTACGGCATTGTCGGTGAAAACCTTTTGCACTCGATTAGTGAAGTCCTCAATATTTCAATGGAAGATCCATTGATTGGCGCATGGGCTGCCGCTTATGGTCAATTGGCTGATCTATTTATCAGTACTGAAAAAGCCATTTATGATCAACATCAACAAACTCAAGGCAGTTGGTTAGGCTGGCGTAATTTTAAAATCGCCAAAAAAGTGGTGGAAAGTGATGAGATTACCTCGTTCCACCTTGCCCCTGTAGACGGCGGTGCATTACCACACTATGAAGCAGGTCAGTACATCTCAGTTCGCGTATTTGTACCTGAGTTGAATTTAAGACAACCGCGTCAATACACGCTTTCAACAAGCCCACAGGCAGATTATTTACGTATCTCAGTCAAACGTGAGGATGAAAAAGGCGAACTCGCTGGTGGTTGGGTATCCAGCACATTGCATGGTCTAGCTGAAGGTTCTGAAATTGAAGTATCTGCACCAACAGGTAATTTCTATCTGATCGATAGCAGCAAGCGTAATGTCTTTATCAGTGGTGGTGTTGGTCTAACCCCAATGATTGCAATGTTGAACCAATTGGTGACTTTAGATATGCCGCAACCCGTGAATTTCATTCATGCCTGCCGCAGCAGCCAAGTGCATGCCATGAAGCAGCATATCCAAGAGCTTAAAACCAACTATCCACGTTTAAGCACATTTACGGCATATGAGTTTCCACATGAAAATGACAACCTTGGGGAAGACTACGATGTTGCTGGACGTTTAGATTTAAGCAGCATCGATGCCGCATTATTACCAACCAATGCCGATTATTATTTATGTGGCCCAATGCCATTTATGGCAGCGCAACATCAGGCACTGGTTGCTCGTGGTATTCCTGCTGCCAACATTCACAGCGAAGCCTTTGGCACAGGTGGCGTTAAACTCAGCTAAGCCACACTACATTTTGCATGGGGCTAGTCTATGTTAGACTAGCCCTTTCTATTTCTTGCACTAGATTGAGTGAAACCACATGCAACTCAATAAGTTTACTGATTATGCACTCAGAATTTTGATGTATGTCGCTCGTCCGAGTGATGTACCTTATACGATTGCAGATATCGCAGAAGACTTACATGTGTCGCAAAACCACTTGGTTAAAGTCGTGCACTTCATGGGCAAGCAACACTGGATTGTGACCATTCGTGGTAAAGGCGGTGGCCTGCGCCTCAATCCGGAAGCCAAAAATCTGAAATTAGGTGCGATTGTCCGAACCTTACAAGGCAATCATCAAATTGTTGAATGTAATACCCCTCCTTGCGTACTTCGAGCCAACTGCGGACTAAAAGGAATTTTAGATCAAGCCTTAGAATGCTTTTATCAAAGCCTGGATCAATATACGCTTGGCGAAGTCGTCCAACAGGGCATTATCCCCTCTTCCACACGCTCAAATATCGACTTTTTAGAGCTTATTCAGAAAGCTTAAAATCGCATACAGACGAAGGGTTCGCACGAACGCCTTACATCCTTTATAATGGTCGTTGCTATTTCTATTCAAAAGTAAGCTTCTATGCGTCGCAGTGAAAAATCGAAAGATACCAAAGCCAGACTCGCACCTAAACAAAAAATCAGTTATGAAAAAAAGGCTGACCCTGCATTAACTGAATATGCAGTACAGTCTTTAACTTGGTTACGCCAAGCTGAATTTTTGATGAGTGCGCCGAAACTGGCTTTATGCGTAGAAGACACAGGTTATGAAATCGCATTTGCTGGCCGTTCCAATGCTGGTAAATCAAGTGCAATCAACACCTTGACCAATCAAAAGCAACTGGCACGCGCTTCAAAAAGACCGGGCCGTACCCAAATGATCAACTTTTTCAGCTTGGGCAATCCAGATCAGCGCTTGGTCGATTTACCTGGTTATGGTTATGCAGCGGTTCCTGAAGCGATGAAAATCGTTTGGCAGAAAGAACTCGAAAATTATCTAATCCACCGTAAAAGCTTACAAGGCTTGGTGCTATTGATGGATATTCGCCATCCTTTACAGCACTTTGACTTGATGATGCTGGAATGGGCACATTCACGTCATTTATTTGTACATATCCTGCTGACCAAAGCAGATAAGTTGAACCGCGGCCCTGCCAATGAAGTTTTATTTGATGTAAAACAGCAATTGAAGAAAATGAAACTCGATTTCTCAATTCAACTGTTCTCATCTCTCAATCGCATTGGCTTAGAAGAACTGGCAACTGTCATGGCAGGTCGTTTGAATTACACCCTTGATCAACCAGCGGAATTTGACCTCAGCCAAATCCCAGAAGCCTCAGAAACCGACATTCAAGAATAAAAAGTGCATTTTATGCATCAAGTTGCATAAAATAATTTTTAATTGTCCCGAATTGCTAAACACAAACACTAGGTAGTTTTCATATACTGCTTAGTGTTGGTTCATTGCACTATCGATTAGGACTAAACGATGAAATTACTATCATTTGTGAAGAACAAAGTTCTTGGTTCTTCGATTGACTATAAAATCCTCCCACGCAAAGTAAAATTTGACTGGGAAAATACGCCAGTGGATTGGATTCCAAACCAGCCTTTTGCCAGCTATTTTATTAATGAAATTAACAACATTTTACCTGCTGGTGAGTTTTGGTTTTGCCGTTTATATAACAAAGTCCTTCCAGAAATTACCGATGAAAAATTAAAGCAAGACGTCCAAGCCTTTATTCGTCAGGAAGCAATGCATGCCGTTGCTCATACCTCAGCCAATAAAGAATATTTGACGCAGCGCAATATTGATATTCAGCGTAACCTCGACATCATGGATTTCTTATTCACCAAGGTCTTGGCAGATAAGCCTTTTGATAAAGAAATTCCAAAAGCACTCGAGCATCAGTGGGATTTATTCCGTCTCGGTGTGATTGCGACTGTTGAACACATGACCTGTGTACTGGGCAAATATGCACTGTATAACAAACGCTGGGAAGAACTCGGTGCAGATCCAGAAATGATCGATTTGATTAAATGGCATGGCTCTGAAGAAATTGAACACCGTACCGTTGCATTTGATCTCTATCGTCATTTGGGCGGTGGTTATATCGCACGTTACTACATGAGTGTTGCCGTCATTATCGGTGTACTCGGCCTATGGGTCGATGGTGCAGCGCATATCATGAGCCAAGACCCTCGTTTTGCTGACAAGAAACCAAGCTTATTTAAACCATGGATCTGGATTGAATGGTCGAAGATTGCATTAAAAGACGCTAAAATCTTGCCAGGTCCTGCATGGTTAGTTGCACAACAAATTGATTACCTCATGCCTTGGTATGACCCAGTCAAAGAAGGCAATACCCAAGATGCTGTGAATTATTTAAATAATTCCCCTGCTGCAAAACGCGCCTTACAACCCGCAGCATAATCATTCTTTTTAGAATAAAAAAAGCAGGAGTCATCTCCTGCTTTTTTGCGCCCAATACGATCAGCTTGATTCAGCTTCTGCCTGTTTTGCGTAGCGATCAACCACCACACTAATCATCATATCACCCTGTACGTTAACCACAGTACGGACCGTATCCAACACGCGGTCGATCGGCAGTAAAATTGCAATCGCCTCCGCAGGTAAACCGACTGACTGTAGCACCATAATCATGGTCACCATCCCCGCACTCGGAATCCCTGGCGCGCCCAATGAAGCAATCATGGCGGTTAAACACACAATAACCTGCTGAGTTAAACTCAGATCCAAGCCCATCAAATTGGCAATAAATAAGGCAGCCGCAGCTTCATACAAAGCAGTACCATCCATATTCAGTTGTGTGCCTAAAGGAATTACAAAACCTGCCGTTTGCGGTCGTACACCTAAGTTTTCCTGTGCACACTTCATACTCAGCGGCATGGTTGCTGAACTCGAACTGGTCGCAAAAGCTGTGACTAAAGCCGTTCTCGCCCCTCTAAAAAAGGTAATGGGATTCATACGACCAAAAATCCACAACAAAGCAGGTAACACCACCACACCATGGAAAATGGTCGTCCCCGTCACTACTGCCGCGAATTCAACCAACCGACTTAATACAGACAAATCTTCAGTCGCAATCAACTTTGCTAAAAGCGCAAAAATCCCGATCGGTGCAAGCTTCATCACCCAACCCACTAACATCATCATGATGTCAAAGAATTGCTGGCTGATGTTACGGACGAGACTAAAACGTTCGCCACCTTTGACCAATGCCACACCTAGGAATAAGGCAAACACCACCACAGCCAACACATTGCCTTCGCTAAATGCCTTAAATGGGTTAATTAAAGTGTTTTGAATAAAGGTGGTGACAAAACTTGATGGCGTTAAGGTGTCTGGTGTTTGATGACTGTCCATTGCTGCTTGAAACAGCTGAATATCGACACCTTTACCCACATCAAACAGGTGCGCACAACTAATCCCTAGAATTAAAGCCAAGGTGGTCGTCGTCAGGCAGCTCAATGCCGTAATTTTCCAGACACGCCCGAATTGACCGCCTGCCTGTAAATTGGAAACCCCAACTACGATTGAGCTAAAAATCAATGGAATCAGCAGCATTTTCAATAAGCCAATGAAAACACTACTTAAGATGCCCAGTCCGTAAAGACTAGATTCAACAAATGCAGTTTGTGGATAGGCAAGCAACAGAAAACCGAAAGCGACGCCAAGCACAGCTGCAATTAAAATTTGTGTATTTAAATTCATTGTTTAATGGGTAAACATTTAACTTATCGGTACTATGGCATGCTCATGTTGAAGAATCGAGCAATTTTTTGTCACATCCTTATGATAAAAAAAGCCATCAGAATGATGGCCTTAGTACTGGTTTACTTTTTACTGGGTTTCAATTTCTCTGAGCCGAATCAAACCTTCTTGAACGGTACTACAGACCAACTGTCCATTTTGCCACATCCGCCCAAAGTTTAAGCCACGTGAGCTGGCACTAATCGTTGCTTCCATGTCGTAAAGCATCCATTCATCTGCACGCAGTGGGCGATGGAAATAGATAGTGTGATCAATACTGGCACATTGTAAGTTTGGAGAGATCCATGACAAACCATGTGGGCGTAAAGCCGTGGTCATCAAGGTAAAGTCTGAATAGAATGCCACAATTGCCTGATGCAGTGAGATTTCATCTAAATCAGCTGGAATGGTATCATGGGTACGAATGTAATGCGCATAGAACGGTGCTTCAGGCTGCGGCTGAAATGGATTAATCAACTGTGTAGGCCTAATTTCCACATGACGTTCACGCATAAAACTAGCACGTACATTTTCAGGTACAAAATTAATCAGACTTTCTTTCAGCTCGTTCTCAGACTTTAAGGTCTCTGGTTCAGGGTACTCAGGCTCTTTGTGTTGATAGTTCAGCCCTTCTTCTGGATTGGCAAAAGAGACCATTGCAGAGAAAATAGTACGGCCATGTTGAATCGCACGAACCTGTCGACTGGCAAAGCTTTTACCATCTCTGAGTGGATCAACTTCATAAATAATCGGTGCATTGACATCGCCACCATACAGGAAATAGGCATGTAAAGAGTGCGCTGGACGATCCGTGGTATATGACGCTGCTCTTAATGCTTGTCCAAGAACCTGCCCACCGAACACTCGCTTGCCTACCAAATTGCGGCTATTGCCTCGAAAAATATGCTCTTCAAGCTTTTCCAGAGTCAACAGTTCTACCAATTCTTGAGTTAACGCATTCATGTAATAGTCTTCCAACATCAATGAGGAGAGATCAACCAATCCTTTCAGGGTTGATAATTTTGATTGTGCCACAAATTCAAATGACAATGGTCAGGATAAAATGATTCATCCGTCACGATAATGATGTATTGATTATCTTAATATGTATTTATAGCGGCTAAAAATACGATTTTTAACGATAAAATCTACCAAATACGCTATATTTTGTCAGAAAATAACATACCGTTTCATGTAAGAATATCGCAGAATGTCGTGTTCATCATGACTCGATGTCAGGATTATTATTTAGGAGTTTGTAATGTCCAAGACTGGATTTGGTCAAATGTATCGCCAACTTTCGAGTAAGTTACTTGACCTTGTGGTAACCCCACATGTTCTTGGTGAAGTTCCTACAGAATCCACCACAACAGAGCAAAGCACAACCGATTCAAATAAGTTAGTTTGCTATGTTTTACAAAATTATTCGCGTAGTAATGCACTGGTGGTTGATGGTGAAACCCGTCGTCTCAATTTAAAACCGGCCTTAGACCCCTTGAGTTTTGGGAGCTATCAAGAAAAAAATTCAGTCTTGTTTTTACACCATAACGAAAACAATTTTTTTAATACTCAAACTTTCCCCCCCCGCCTATTACAACTAGTTGAAGCACTTGAACAACAAACTGATATTGATATTCAGCTGGTACCTGTAACTGTACTTTGGGGTCGTTCGCCAGACAAAGAAGACTCTTGGTTCAAATTATTATTCTCAGATACTTGGGCAACTCCAGGCACAGTTAAACAACTGATGAATATTGGCTTGCATGGTCGCCAGTCTTATTTAGAGTTCCATGAACCGCAATCTTTGCGTGAGTTGGTAGATTATGCCAAGACCAACCATCCAAATATCTCGCCTGCAACCTATATTGCAAGTTCTTTAGATACCTATTTAGATCAGCAACGTGAAGTGGTGCTTGGCCCTGACTTATCAGACCGTCGCAATGTGATGCAATCAGTAGTGAAGTCAGCTGAGGTACAAGATGCCATTCGTCGTGAAAGCATTCAGCATAAAATCAGTATGCTCGAAGCTGAACGTCGTGCCATTGGCTATGTCAATGAAATCGTGTCTGACTATTCGGCATCTGCGGTACGCTTTGCCGATATGGCCTTAACCCGTTTATGGACGCAACTCTATGACGGCGTAGAGGTACATAATTTCAGTACCGTACGTGAGTTGGCAAAAGACTACGAAATCGTTTACACCCCATGTCACCGTAGCCATATCGATTATTTATTACTGTCTTATGTGATTTATAAGCGTGGCTTGATGATTCCGTATATTGCCGCAGGTGATAACCTTAATCTACCATTTGTAGGTCAGTTATTACGTGGTGGTGGTGCATTCTTTATTCGCCGTTCTTTCCGCGGAAATGCACTTTACACCTCTGTATTTAAAGAATATTTATACAGCATTTTATCGCGCAACACGCCTATCGAATACTTTATTGAGGGTGGTCGCTCACGTACAGGTCGCTTACTCCCGCCTAAGACTGGGATGCTGGCGATGACCATTCAAGGTCATTTACGTGGTCCCGCAAAGCCGATCGTCTTCGTACCAACCTATATTGGTTATGAGCGCCTGATGGAAGGCTCAACCTATGTTGGCGAAATGCAAGGTCAACCGAAAGAAGCGGAATCCATTTTTGGTATCGTGAAAACCTTACGTAAAATTGAACGTATCTTCGGTAAAGTGCATGTCAACTTTGGTGAACCTGTATTCTTAAATGATATTTTGAAACAACAGGGTGCGGAGAATATTCAAGCTGATACCGCAAGCACCACAGAGATTTCTAATGTCGTTGCAAGCTCAGCCAATCTGATCTTAGAAAACATCAACCGCGCTGTCGTCATCAACCCTGTGTCATTACTGTCTTTAATTCTATTGGCAACACCAAAGCACACTTTAGATGAAGAAATCTGTGCTAAACAGCTCGATATCTACCGTGACTTGGCAACACAACAACCATATGATGAGCGCACGCAAGTCACCTCATTGTCAGGTAAAGAGATCATTGCTTATGGTCTCAAGCTCAAGTTAATCAAACGTGTACAACATGTGTTAGGCGATATTATTGCGATTGAAGATAATCAAGCGGTATTGCTGACTTACTTCCGCAACAATATTTTGCATGCCTTTGTTTTACCGTCATTGGTGGCTTCGCTGGTTGAACACAATGGTAAAATTCACAAGAATGATTTAAGTAATGTGATCCGTACCTTGTATCCGTTCTTAAAAGCTGAATTATTCATGAAATGGGAAGCTGCTGATCTACAAACGCAGATTGATAATTATATCGATGCCTTGGTTCAGATTGGTTTGATTTTCCAAGATCATGATGGCAATTTATTCAGTCCAACACCAAATAGCGAAGAACATCAAAAGCTTGTCACTTTAGCTCTACCAGTAAAGCAAAGTTTAGAACGTTATTATATGACACTGGCACTGATTACTCAGCGTGGTTCAGGCAACATTTCAACCAAGCAAGTTGAAGAGCTGAGTCACCTCTTAGGTCAACGCTTATCTGTGCTGTATGAATTCAACTCACCTGAGTTCTTTGACAAAGCCTTATTCCAAAGCTTTATTAAGGTCCTCACTCAACAAAATTATATTCGTAATAATGAGCAAGGTTTCATTGAATATGATGATAACTTCAGTGAAATGGCCGCAGGTGCACAGCTGGTCTTAGATGAGACGACGCTACAAATGTTGCAGCACATCACTACATTTAGTGATGAGGAATTGGCTGAAGCATTAGAAGCCATGGCATCTCAACAAGCCAAACGTCGCTTAAAACGCAAAAAAGCTTAAAAGCTTAAAAGCTTAAAAGCTTAAAAGCAGAATAAATCCTCCCCAACCCTCCTTTTTCAAAGGAGGGGGTTTCAGAAATCTAAAATCATCTAAGATTCTCAATAATTCCCCTCTTTTTAAAGAGGGGTTAGGGGAGATTTTAAATCAGTCATCACAGAATTATTATTCACTGATCAATATTACAAACTTCGGTTGCCTTTTTTAATGCACTAACGACACTCCAAATACTTCGGATCATCCAAACATCTAAGACGTTTAATGAGCGATACAAAATATGCATCATAATAACCAGAGTCGACATAACGATTCCGAATTTTGACCACCATCGCGTCATAGCCCTGTTTCTCATAACCTGAGATATCCGCCCAGTAATAGGCTGGTAAATGGTTTTCCCATTGAATGGCTTGTGCAGCAAGTACATTGCTATTACGTACAAACCAAGATCGTATTTGATGACCAAAGCCTGCTGGGTAGACTTGTGGTCGAATCACGATATTCATCGCAAAATATGCCATAGGGAAGTTAACGACCTGCGTGTCTGCACCAAACTCTTTTTTCAAGTTATACGGCAATATGCCATAGGCAGGTGCAGCCAAAATATCAATTTTTTTCTGCTTGAAGGATTCCACCGCATTGGAAAAATCTACGTAGACGGGTTTAGCGCCTACACTTTGTACCAATGCCTGCTGTGGTGGATTATTCTCTAAAATACCAATGGTCTTATTTTTTAATTGAGACACCTTATTGATCTGTTGCGTATTCATGATCATATAAGCTGTGCCGATCGGGATCATACCCAGCATTTCATAATCTGCCCCGACCATACGCTTTTCCACATTGCTATTATTTAAAAGCTGTAAAAAGACTCTGGCAACACGATTATTGGGAATCAAACCAATTCCCCCTGTTGTTCCCATAAAGCGGTTATAGCGATAGGTATTAAAGTTAGATGCCACCAAGCCTGAACATTTACGCTGATCAAAAGCTTGTATAGCCTCCTTTTCATTTTTAAAGGTTTGAAAATCTAATTGAACTTGATTCTGGAGCGCATACAAACGAATGTCTTGTAAACGACGGCTAATATCACCCTTTGTACTTAAAGGATCAAACACGCACCATGTTTGTTCAACAGCCCAACTCGCTGTCGTGATCAATCCCAATAAGACCATGCAAATTATTTTTCTCATGTATCACCTTTACGCCTCTCCGCAAACTATGTGCTCAATTCAGGCGGTTCCCTTACGGAATCTGTTCGTATTTTAGATTCAAAATACATACCAACTATTTAAACTTTCTTTACAGTGTAATCTAATTATTTTTCATTACTATGTACCAATAACGCTGCTGCATAGTCATTAAAGCAAATCAAATGGTCAAATCGGAAACCTGTGTCTACCAAGCGTGTCGCGTAAATTTGTTTGCCTGTGGGTTGTTCTGACAATAGTTTTAAACGTGGTAAATTTAATTGCTGCTGAAACCACAACAAAATTTCATGCATCGGCATAGGTGTATTATTGGTAACGATATAACTTTGTTTCACTTTAGATAAATTAACTAATAGTGCTAAAAACTTTGCCAAATCATCAACATGAATGCGATTACTAAAATGGATCGTTGGATAAGTTAATGTTTGTTCGGCCAACTTTGTTAACCGTGCAATCGACGTCCCATAAATGCCAGTCGGGCGAACAATAATACTTTGTTGCGGATAATGCGCCTGCCAAAGCAATTCCATCTTTCGAAGAATATGCCCTTGCTCATCAGCAGGTTGTATCAACGATTCATCATCGATTCGCTCTCCTGCATTTTCACCATAAACACGGGTCGAAGACACTACGACAATACGTTTTACGGGATGTACTTTGAGTGCGTTAACAATGGGTAACACACTGTCGAGATAGGTTTGCTGATAGGCCACTATACCACTCTGTGCAGGGGCCAATATCACATACACTATATCAACAGGTGGCAGTTTACTTAAATCCAGCTGATGAATATCCTGAATATAATGCGTCGCGTAACAATCTGTTTTTTCACTGCGACTAATTGTGCTAATGTGGTGACCTTGCTCAAATAAGTGTTTAGCGACACGTTGAGATGTTTTACCATAACCAATAAATAAAATATGCATACACACCTTTGAGCAGAGATGACATCAGTTCAGCAATTACAAGGCGTTGGTGCTGCCGCAGCGACCCTCTTAGAAAAGCTTCATATTTTTAGCACGGATGATTTGTTATTCCATCTTCCCCGTGACTATGAAGATCGTAGCACTATTATTCCAATGAATCAGCTGATCGTTGGGCGAAGTTATTTACTTGAAGGTGAAGTCCGCTCTGTCGACTTTCCCCCAGGGAAAAAGAAGTCGCTTGCAGCCCTAGTGCAAGATGATTTTGGCAAAGTAACTTTGCGCTTTTACCATATTTATAAAGGATTGACTGATCGCATCAAGATGGGGCAACAACTGCGGATTTTTGGTGAAGTTCGCGTTGGTGCACGGGGTTTAGAGCTTTATCATCCTGAAATTCAAGTGATCCAGCAACATACCGCTTTACCTAAGACACAACTCACTGCGATTTATCCCAGCACAGAAGGCTTAACTCAACCCAAGCTGCGTGAATATGTCCGCCAAGCCTTGCAACATCATAGTGATGACTTACCTGAATTACTGCCTAGCAAATATAGCAATGGCTACCAACTTAAAGAGGCGTTGCATTACATCCATGAGCCGCCAACCGATGCCAACATGTTGCAGCTCAATCAAGGTTCACATCCAGCGCAACAACGTCTGATTTTTGAAGAGCTGGTTGCCCATCAAATCAGTTTACTCACCCGACGTGCTTATATTCGCCAGATTGCTGCTCCACGCTTTAGTAGCAGTAAAGTACTCGCGAAGAAACTCTTGGAAGGTTTGCCCTTCCAAATGACCAATGCACAAAAACGGGTATCCAAAGAAATTCTGCAAGATCTTAAACAAGATCAACCGATGCTACGCTTGGTGCAAGGTGATGTAGGCGCAGGTAAAACTTTGGTCGCTGCAATCGCGGCGTGCCATGCCTTAGAGGCGGATTGGCAAGTGGCCCTCATGGCACCAACTGAAATTTTAGCTGAACAGCATTACTTAAACTTTAAACGCTGGTTTGAACCTTTAGGCATTCAGGTTGCATGGCTGTCAGGTAAACAAAAAGGCAAAGCCAGAACCCATGCAGAACAACAAATCAAAGAAGGTCATGCGCAACTGATCGTGGGTACACATGCCCTGTTTCAAGACACTGTTGGATTTTCTAAACTTGGCTTGGTGATTATTGATGAGCAACATCGCTTCGGTGTTGACCAACGTCTTGCCTTAAGAAATAAGGGTGCAGACCAATTTACGCCACATCAATTGGTGATGACGGCAACACCGATCCCTCGCACTTTAGCGATGAGTGCATATGGGGATTTAGACACCTCAATTATTGACGAGTTACCTCCTGGACGCACACCAATTCAAACCGTCACGATCCCATTAGAACGTCGTGAACAGGTATTACAACGCATTGCCAGCAATTGCCGCGAAGGTAAACAAGCCTATTGGGTCTGTACCTTAGTGGAGCAATCTGAAACGCTGGATGCGCAAGCTGCAGAAGCCACTTATCAAGAGATTAAAGAGCGTTTTCCAGACATCAACATTGGTTTGGTACACGGTAAAATGAAGGCTGATGAAAAGCAAAGTGTCATGCAAGCCTTTAAAGACAATCAATCCCAACTGTTAATTGCCACCACAGTGATTGAAGTCGGGGTCGATGTACCGAATGCGTCGATTATGGTGATTGAAAATGCAGAGCGTTTGGGGCTTTCGCAACTGCATCAACTCCGTGGTCGTGTGGGTCGCGGAGCAACAGCCAGTTTTTGTGCCTTACTTTATAAAACACCCCTGTCTCAAAATGGTCAGGAACGGCTTTCAATTTTACGTGAAAGTAATGACGGCTTTATCATTGCAGAAAAGGACTTAGAAATACGAGGCCCAGGAGAGTTACTCGGTACAAAGCAAACAGGTGATATGGGCTTTCGAGTGGCACGTTTAGAACGGGATGATCATTTGCTTACCCAAGCACATTATGTGGCAGAGCAAATTCTAAAGGACTACCCACAACATGCGGAAGGACTATTAAAGCGCTGGCTGCCTGAAGCCCCAAGATATGCCTATGTTTAAACGACTTGGCATATCAGCACAGCAAGTTTTTGATTATTTTACACCGTGCAGTCTCTGCGACATTGGTATGAAACGCCAATTTGGTGTTTGTCAAAGTTGCTGGCAACAACTGCCTTGGTTAAAGCAAAGTATCGAGCGTAATCAGCAACAAGTCTTGGTTGCATGCCATTATCACTATCCGATTGATCGGATCATTCAACAGTTTAAATATGAGCAAAAACTTCATCATCAAAGACTGTTAAATGGTTTGCTATTACAACTTAAACTACCGAAAGTGCATGCGATTGTACCTATGCCCATTTCGATTGATCGACTAACAGAACGTGGCTTTAATCAGGCCCTTCTACTCTCCAAAGCATTGAGCAAAAGTTTGAATGTGCCAGTTTGGCAGCCAGTACAACGCTTGGCGCAGCACTCACAAAAAAGCTTATCCCGTTTAGAGCGACTGGAAGATATTGAACAACAATTTATTGCTGCACCACCAAATCAAATTCGTTATCGCAAAGTACTCATTATCGATGATGTACTCACCACAGGCAGTTCGATTAGTGCTTTATCTAAAGTACTGACCCAACTTGGCTGCCAGCAGATCTACAGTGCCTGCGTAGCAGCCGCACAAAATCCAACAATCAACTCACTCGATTTTGCTGACACCATGGAATCACAACTTCTTTAGTCAATGGCGCTAACAAAGTGGATTGGTCATCAAGTTCAATCCATTTCATTTCCGCAATTTCAGCTGCAATTTGCGGTGGCTGTTTTAATTCAACCGCGTAGACATAACTCACTAAAACATGATCAGGTTCATTAGCTGCGGCAGTTTCAAACTGACCGATAAACTGAGTTAATTCACATTCACAGCCAATTTCTTCCAAAATTTCACGTTGCATCGTGACCTCAGGTGCCTCATCAACTTCAAGCTTGCCACCGACTTGCATAAATGCCTGAGTATTTTGCTTGCGCACCAAAAGCAATTGGTTTTGCTCATTTAAAATGACGGCAGCTGCTACAGTTATAATTTTCACAAGTTGATCCTTAAGCTTGAATTTCAGCTGTCGACATCCACTTTGGTGTCGCAGGTTGATATGCCGAAAATGCGGCAAGAATTTCCTTAATTTGCTCAGCGACAATTAAGCGATCCACAAAACGTTCTTGACTAAAACCACGCTCAACTGAAGCGTGTAGCATCTTAATCAAGTCATCATAAAAACCATCAACATTTAAAAATGCACATGGTTTTTGATGAATCCCCAGTTGGCTCCATGTCCATTGTTCAAAGATTTCTTCCAAGGTTCCAGCCCCGCCTGGCAATGCCACAAAAGCATCGGATAGCTCAGCCATTTTAGTTTTACGTTCATGCATATTATTGACGATATGCAATTCAGTTAAACCCGTGTGAGCAAGCTCACGATCCACTAAAGCATTTGGGATGACCCCAATCACTCGCCCACCTGCCTGCAAGGCACTATCCGCTACCACACCCATTAGACCAGAACGACCACCACCGTAAACCAAGGTTTTACCTTGTGCCGCAATTTCCTGACCTGTTGCCTGTGCCATTTGCTGATAAATCGGGTCATTACCGAGAGAAGAACCACAGAAAACACATATAGAATTCATACAATTAAAACCGTTTTATATAACTGTCATGCTGATAAAGTAGGCTATGTAACAAGATTTTTGAGAAAATAGCGTTTAGGCAAGTGTTTTTCGTTTCATCCTTGTCTAAAATACACGCTGCTTTTCGGTAAAAGGCCGAAAATTTACATCGACTGCGCGAGGAAAAAAGACATGCTTGAAGCCTTTTATGCCACAGAGCGCGGTAGTCTAGAAGATGCAGCCATCAACGGAAGTTTTGATCTCCACCCTGAACTGGTCTGGATTGATCTCATCGCTCCATCCCAAGAAGAACAACAATGGGTCTTGGATGCCTATGAGCAAAACTTACCGACCCTAAAGTCACTTGAAGACATTTCCTCATCTGCCCGATTTTACCGTGATGATGATGGAATCTTGCATATCAGCACCTATTTTTTAACAAAGAATAAAAATTATCAAGTCGATGGTGATGCAGACGACTCTTTACCCATGTTGGCAATGGTACAAACGGTTGCATTTATTTTGCATAAAGACCGCTTATTTACTATGCGTGGTGAGAAGTTGGTTGCCTTCCGCGCATTCCGTGCCCGCGCTCGTCGTAATGACTATGATATGGACTATAAAGATCCAACATGGATCTTGCTCGGTTTACTTGAAGCAAAGCTAGATGAGCTTGCGGATATCTTGGAAGATATCCACAAGGACTTGGAACGATATTCCACAGAAGTCCTCAATAATCATCATCGCGAGAAAATTTTAGACCTTGATGACATGATTACCCGCTTAGCCCAGCAAGAAGATATGTTGGGAAAGGCACAACTCTGTTTAATTGATTTACGCCGTGTATTAACCTTTTTAGCACGCCCGCGTGCATTAGGCAGTCACATTTATGATG
The DNA here is from genome assembly GCF_008980925.1 of Acinetobacter sp. TUM15071. Lineage (NCBI taxonomy): Bacteria > Pseudomonadati > Pseudomonadota > Gammaproteobacteria > Moraxellales > Moraxellaceae > Acinetobacter > Acinetobacter sp. TUM15071. Next base: position 63,343 of record NZ_BKGB01000006.1, read on the forward strand.
CCGACATTCGCGAATTAAGTGAAGATGTTCGCTCGCTGGTCGAACATGATGCCTTCTTATTCCAAAAAGTGCGATTCTTACTGGATACCACCTCTGGATTCATTAATACCGAGCAGAACGATACCATTCGTCGATTCTCGATTTTACCAAGCATGCTTGCGCCACCGATGCTGATTGCGAGTATTTATGGGATGAACACCGATGTGCTACCTTTTGCTCATGGCAGCCTCAGTTTTTGGATTGTCATCGGTATTCTGATGGCCTTCCTCGTCTTGCCAATGTTTTACTTCCGTTGGAAAAAATGGATCTAAGCAGGAAAGGATTAGTTCTCTTTTTGAGTATAATCCTTTCAATCTCAACAGCTTTTGCATGTGCACCACACTCCCCCAAAGATGTGTTTATCGCACGTGTTCAATCTATACAAAAGCAGTCTTCTGACACCCAAAATCAATTTACATTTCAGCATACTCGCTTTGTATTTCGGCATTTTCTCAGCATGTTGTTTGCACCCAAACCCACACTATGGCACAGTGATTTTCTAGCCAAAACCATAAAAATAAATGATTTAGTAATTGGTCTTGCCTACCCCGTAGACCATGCAGCTCCCAACAATTATCGAATCAGCTCTATGGCATTATTACGATGTGAGAAAAACATCATATCGATAGATCATCCCATTGCCCCCTTTACTGCATGGAATAGAAAAGCGAAAAGCTGCAGTAACAACCCATCCACCATCAAATTATTGGATGGTTTTTTAGAATATGATCAACGCTATTATTTAGAAAAATTACATCAAAAATATCCAAGCTGTGAAGCTCTCTTTTCTGCTTTCCCTAAAATATAAAGATAAAAAAAAAGAGAACTAAAAATAGTTCTCTTTTTTCACTCTGCCAGATCAATCAAATCAATTTCAAATCATCTTGCAGATGGCAGGCTTGGATAATCTTCAGCATTTTCTCAGACACATTTTTAAAATGCAGACCTTTATTCTCAGGTGTTTGACGCAACCATTGCACCAAAACAGCCAAAGATAAAGTATTACCTTGTTCAAGCTGAGCCAAATCCACAATCAAAGGAAAATCCTTATGCTGTTGAATATGCTTTAAGCCTGCCTGATAAATCTGTTCTGCATTGGCAAAGTTAATCGTTTTAGAAACAATTAACTGCTGATCAATATACTGAATCACCCGTCACCTACTTATTTTTTGCTTGTTGCAGCTTCTGCATCTGGTTTAAAGGTTGCGATCGCTTTATTGATGTCGCCGCCATTACGCTGAACAGTTGCAGCGAACTGGTTACGGAATTGCAAACCAAGATCAATACCAGAAACATTGATATTGCGTACTTTCCACTGATCGCCCTTGTCTGTTAACTGGAACGATACAGGGATTTTCTCGCCATTATGCAAAAAGTCTAAAGTCACCACAGGGTTTTTGCTGTTGGTCGACTTGAAAGGACGCATAGTGTAGCTTTCGTTGGTATATTTAGCGAAAGCACCACCATAGTTTTCAATAATCACCGCACGGAAATTTTGTTCAAACTGAGCACGCTGTGCAGCGTTGGTATATTGATTATTCGCATACGTACCTAACACGATACGTGTAAATGCTTGTGAATCTACATACGGATCAAGGTTTTGACGAATAATCGTTCTTACTAAAGCAGGGTTATTCTGTAATTTAGCGCTATCTGCTTTTAAACGCGTAATTAAGCCATCAGCCACACGTTTAACAAAATCAGGCGGGGTCTCTGTTGGTGCTGCAAATGCCGCACTTGCAAGCATTGTTGATAATACGCTTGCTGTTAGAGTTTGTTTCAATAATGTGTTCACTTCAATCTCCTAACCTGAATTACTCAACAAAAGAAGGTTCTGCTTCAGCCGTAGCTGGCTGAGAAGCAGCACCTTCTGCTGTGGTTGAGCTCGATGTGGCTTTACCCGCACCACCAGTAATAAACTTACTGATTAAATCTTCTAAATCCATTGTCCCTTGAGTATTTGAAACCACGTCACCACGTTTAAGGTAGTTCAACCCACCACCTGGAACGACTTTCAAATATTTCTCACCCAAAAGACCATTGGTTGCAACCATTATATAAGCATCTTCATCCAAATTTGTGATGGATGTCATGTTACTGATAAGTTGCTGTTCCATTTCTTTTTGTTTCGCAGCATCGGCCTGTTGGTAATCAGAGCTATAGCGCAATTCATCAAGCGCATTCTTTTGCACTTCTTTGAGTTGCTCAGGACTAAAGCTGGTTAACTTACCATCCAGATCAAATTTGACTGTTGCTAAACGTGTTACAGGATCAAGCGTAATTGATTCGACACGACCAATGGTCACACCACTCATGGTCACTTTGGCACGGGCTTTTAAACCATTTACGTTATCAAACTGCGCTGTCATGCTGTAGCTATCACGTAAATTGGTACCGACTAAACCACTAACTTTCATTGCAAGAAAAAATAGAGCGATACCGAAGATAATGACAAAAATACCTACGGCCAGCTCACTAGTACGTGATTTCATTAAATCCCTCCGAACATGACCGCAGTCAACACGAAATCAAAACCTAATACACAAAGTGAAGAATATACGACCGTTCTAGTCATCGAAGTCGCGATACCTTCTGGCGTCGGATCACAAGCATAACCTTGATATACCGCTACCCATGTACAAATTAAAGCAAATACAATGCTTTTGATAATGGTACCATTAAAGATGTCATGCCAGAATTGCACGCTGCTTTGCATACCACTCCAAAATGAACCTTCATCCGCACCCAAGAAATCAACACCAACCAACTTGCCACCAATAATACCAATGGTTGCAAAAATCACAGTGAGCATCGGCAGACTGACAATACCCGCCCATAAACGAGGGGCAACAATTTGTCGAAGTGGATCAACACCAATCATTTCCATACTGGCAAGTTGTTCACTCTGTTTCATGGAACCAATTTCAGCAGTTAATGCCGAACCTGCTCGTCCAGCAAATAATAATGCTGCAACCACAGAGGCGAGTTCACGTAACAAGGTTAATGAAATTGCGGTGCCGAGCATTGCCTCACTACCAAAAGTGACCAGAATGCTATACATCTGCAAACCAAGAACAGCACCAATAAACAGACCAGAAACAGCGATAATCAGCAGGGACATCACCCCGACACGATACATTTGATAGACAAAACGCTGAAATCCACCTTTCGATGGCATGGCAAATAAAACTTGCAAGAGCATTAATGCGGCAGCACCAATTCCCTTTATCCGCTCAATAACGAGTCTACCTAACCAGGCAATCGTATTCATGGACGAACCTCGTTATCTAAATATGCTTGATGAGTGAATTGATATTCCACAGGCCCTTCGATTGAACCTGTTAAAAACTGACGTACAAATGGCGATGCATGATTTTTTAATTGTTCTGGTGTACCTTCACCCTGAATTTTGCCTTCTGCCACCACATAAATATAGTCAGCAATCGACAAGGTCTCTGCAACATCATGCGAGACGATAATCGTGGTTAAATCTAAAGCATCACGCAAAGAACGGATTAAGCGGGTTAAAACCCCCATCACGATTGGATCTTGGCCAGCAAATGGCTCATCGTACATAATCAGTTCAGGGTCTAATGCAATCGCACGTGCCAAAGCCACACGACGGTTCATCCCGCCTGAAAGCTCCGATGGCATTAACTGCTCAGCTCCACGCAAACCGACAGATTCGAGTTTTAACGCAACTAACTCTGCAATAATATGTTCAGGTAATTTGGTATGTGCGCGGATGGGAAAAGCGACATTTTCATAAGTCGACATATCGGTAAATAATGCACCACTCTGGAATAGCATTCCCATACGTGCACGTGCAGCGAATAATTCTTGACGCGACATTGTCGCAATATCTTTACCGTCGAGCAGCACTTCACCATGATCAGGAAGCAATTGGCCGCCAATCAAACGTAATAAAGTCGTCTTACCCGTACCAGACGGTCCCATAATTGCAGTAATTTGACCACGTCGAATTTTAAGACTGATATCGTCATAAATGACGCGTTCTCCTCGATTAAAGCTCAAATTTTTAACTTCAATTAAGGCTTCTGTATCGAGAGGAGATTTGTTATTCATAATGGCATATTCCTGCACTTTTTATGCACGCATACTATACACTGAAAGATTAAACGCTTGTTTTTATTTTGATAACTGATGTATGAAGATTATTTAATTTATGTAGTTATTCTTTGAGACGGTTTGGCTGGTGGTTTGATGAGAATTAACATTAAGAGAATCAGAATGATTGGTGTCAAAAAGTGCATAAGCGAAAAACAAGCCATTACATAGCATCAGAATCACAAATAGACACGGCAGCCCTTCACTACACATGAATGACCATATTTGACTCAGAAGACTGTTATTTTGCTTAACGCTATTCATTTCTTATATAAAATTTGAATTAGTACACATTTTTTAGATTTTACATGACTAACAGAAAATAAAAAAGCCAGTTTTTCAACTGGCTTCTTCTTTTTATCGGTTTTTAACGATTAAAAATCGTTTTTGCGACGACGGTCACCACCGAAGCCACCTTCACGTTGTGGGCGATCACCGAAATCACGTTTTGGACGATCTTCACCACCGAAGCTGCGTTTTGGACGATCTTCGCCACCGAAGCTACGCTTTGGACGGTCTTCACCACCGAAACTACGTTTTGGACGATCACCAAAACCACCTTCACGTTGAGCAGGACGATCACCAAAATCACGCTTTGGACGGTCACCGAAGCTACCTTCACGACGTGGTTTGTAATCTACGCGGTTACCACGGTTGTCATCATTCGAATCAAAACGCGGTTTATCGTTGAAACCACCTTCACGACGTGGACGGTCAGAATTGAACTCGCGACGTGGACGGTCTTCACCACCAAAGCTACGCTTTGGACGATCTTCAAAACCACCTTCACGACGTGGGCGATCTGAGTTGAACTCGCGACGTGGACGGTCTTCACCACCAAAACTACGCTTTGGACGGTCTTCAAAACCACCTTCGCGACGTGGGCGATCTGAGTTGAACTCACGACGTGGACGATCTTCACCACCAAATGATGGACGTTCGCCACGTGGCTTGTCATCAAAGCTACGGCGTGGACGGTCATCACCACCTTCACGACGTTTGAAGCTGCTTTCACCTTCAAAACGACGACCACCACCGAAACCGCCACGACCGCCATCACGACCGCCACGACCACGACCACCGCCATCACGGCCACGACCACCACCATCACGACCTGAACGAGCAGGAGGTGGAGATGGCTCTAAACCTTCAATTTCAGATACATTTAAACGTGCATCTAAATAATCTTCTAAAGCACGGATTTTGCCACGCTCACGGTAAGTCGCTAAAGTAACGGCTTGACCTGTACGACCAGCACGACCTGTACGACCGATACGGTGTACATAGTCTTCGTTTTTCATTGGTAAACCGAAGTTAATTACGTGTGAAATTGTCGGTACGTCTAGACCACGCGCTGCAACGTCAGTTGCAACTAAGATTTTTGCACGACCTTCACGAATACTACGTAAACGACGGTTACGAACGGTTTGTGGCATTGCACCGTGCAACGCAACAACTGAGTGACCAGCTTCAGCTAGTTCTTCAGCAAGCATATCTGTATCTTCTTGCGTGCTTGCGAATACAACTGCTTGATCTACTGATTCGTCAGATAACCAATGCGTAAGTAATTTTTTCTTGTGTTCAAAACCGTCTGTCCAATGCAATGTTTGCGTTACATCAGTGTTGGTGCTATGACCAGTTTCGATTGCAATACGTTGTGGATCATTCATCATGCGTTCAGCAAGACGAATAATACGATCAGCAAATGTTGCAGAGAACATTAATGTTTGTTTACGGTTTGCAGCTAATTCACCAATTGCTTCTAGATCTTCAGAGAAGCCTAGATCAAGCATGCGGTCTGCTTCATCAACAATTAATGATTCAACTTTATCAAGTTTAATTTGACGACGGTTTACAAGGTCAAGTAAACGACCTGGAGTCGCAACGACAACTTGTGCACCTTTAAGCTGTTGAATTTGTTTACCAAAAGGCATACCGCCCATGATTGCAGCAATACGAACACCTTTCATGTGACGTACAAATGCAATCGCGTCTTGGCTTACTTGTTGAGCCAATTCACGTGTAGGAGAAATAACTAAAATAGTAGGCTGAGTTACCGCTTTCATGCGGTCTTTGAAAGAAACAAATGCTTCTTCGCCTGCTAATGCATTTAACGTTGGAAGTAAAAATGCAGCTGTTTTACCTGAACCAGTTTGGCTCGAAACTAATAAATCTTTCCCTTCTAACGCAGCGGGAATCGCTTGTTCTTGCACAGGAGTTGGAGTGGTAAAACCTAAACCTTCAAGCGCTTGTTGTAAGGTTTCGTGTAAAGAAAATTCGGCAAAAGTTTTGCTCATAGAGAGTTTCACCCTAATGGGTGCTCCATTTTAATAAATACAAAAAAATAGACATCGGCAACAAGCGGCAAAGCGACTCAAGCTGAAAAATAGATGAAGTTCAGCGGCGATCCGAATAACGACGATGTGGACTAAACGCACGCTTGATTACTGCTTCAACCTGAAGAATCGCTAAGCGATTTGGGCGCAAGATGTGGTCCTCTCTACGGACAGCGTGCGCTAATATGAATAGAACTGAATGTTCAGGTAATGAACTGGAATTTAAGTGCGTGGGCGGATTATAGCAGAATAATTTTAAAAGTCACCTTTTTTAATAGGTTTTTCTATTTAGTCTCCTTTATTATTTGTATCCAAACGATAATGATGACCTCAAAACAACGCATTTAAAATAATTTATATTTCAATATAAACATAATTATCAGCAAGTTAAAAACCTATTATGCCTTACTCTTTTGTTAACATTCTTATTGTACAGTTAAGCTAAGATTTATTAGATCCTTGCTTTACTTTATTAAGGGTATCCAGTATTTGTTTCACATTTGCAGCAACTTGATCAGGGATATGATCCGTGAAAAGTACCCGACACTTCAAATTCGAATAAAGCTGAAATCTCTGCCTAATCTTTAATTCTTCTTTTGCTCGAACAGGATTTAAGTAAGCTCGATTCATCTGCCTTGCAACTATTTCTTGAACACATGTTTCCAACACGAGTGAAGGTAACATTAAAAAAGTAAAAATATGGCTCTCTATTTCATCTTTGATTTTTATATAGTCTTGGTGAGTATCATGAGGATAGGTCATAAATCCAGAGGAACATACAATGATCATTATTTTATTCAAATCGTATTTTATTTGAAGCTGCATAAAAAGCTGAATGTTACGCGCTGCATATTCTTTATAACCATGTTGAATAATGTACTGAGTAATATCTCCTTCCCTCTGCATAAAATATTCATCTAAATCATAATAGTCAAAACCAAACTCCGCCGAGAGCAACTTGGCTGCAGTAGTCTTACCAGCACCACCGGGACCAATAAAATAGATCAGCAATTGGCTTTACCTTATTTCGAATAACACATAAAAAAGCCCTCAAATATTGAGGGCTTTTTTAGAATTCGGCAAATTATTTTGCAGCATCGCCCCAAGCAGGAACTACGGTCTGCATCAATGGCTTTAACATCTTAAGTGAGCTCGCAATAACCTGACCATTATCAAATGATTCATTACCACCGCGTGCATCAACCACCACACCACCTGCTTCTTTCACAATCAACTCACCCGCTGCGATATCCCACGGTTTTAAGCCAAGCTCAAAGAACCCATCAAAACGGCCTGCAGCAACATAAGCCAAATCTAATGCAGCTGAACCGCCACGGCGAATTTGTGCGCCAGATTTAGTCACTGCCAATAATGAAGCAAAATGCTGTTCAGCATAAGAAACGATTTCGCCATTACGCTTCGCACGGTATGGATGACCAACAGCAAGGAAAGTGTTTTCTAGGTTTTCTTTTACATTGACACGGATACGGCGTTGATTCATCACTGCACCACGGCCACGGCTTGCAGAGAATAATTCATCACGTACAGGATCATAGATCACACCGTGTTGAGTTACACCTTTGTGCTGTACAGCAATAGAAATACAGAAATGCGGAAGACCGTTGATAAAGTTTTGTGTGCCATCTAAAGGATCAATCACCCAGCACCAATCTGCATCGTGACCTTTACCTTCTTGCATACCAAACTCTTCACCAAGGAAGCTGTGGTTTTTATAGCTTTTGCGAAGAGTATCAATTGTAAGTTGTTCCAAGTAACGATCGACACGCGTTACTGGACCATCGATGCCTTTTTCTTCAACTTGCAAATCGAGTTTATGACGATTCTGATGTGCCTTTAAAAGCTCTTGACCAACTGTTTGAGCCGCACGCGCAGCCATAACCACCATAGGTTCCATTGAACACCCACTACAAATTTGAAGATTTTGACAAAGAATAATGCATAAAAGCGCGTATATTCTAGCAAATATAAGCGCTTTTAGGGGAAAAATGTTGCGAAAAATTATTTCCGCTTTTACATGAGCTTATAGATTAGAACCAAGCTTTCTCAATTGAAGCTAAGATTCCTTGAGCATCTAAACCACTATCTTGCAACATTTGTTGATGTGTTGCTTGATGCAAGAAGGTATCTGCTAAACCAAGATTCAAGATCGGTTTGAGAATACGTGCTTGTGCCAAGAACTCATTCACGGCACTGCCCGCACCCGCCATCACAGCATGTTCTTCTACCGTTACAAACAGTTGGGTCTGTGGAGCCAAATCACAAAGTATTTGCTCATCCAATGGCTTCACAAAACGCATATTCACAACACGCACACCCATCGAGTGTTTGTTCGCAAATTGCTGAGCTGCTTCTACCGATGCTGCAACACGACTACCAAAAGCAAGGACACTGATCTGCTGTTCAGCATCCACATTAAATTCAGCAACGATTTCAGCCTTACCAATTTCCATCGCTGTCATCTGCTGTTGAATCTCAACGCCTGTACCTACCCCACGTGGATAGCGCACTGCCGTTGGTCCTTTATAAAGATAAGCTGTATGCAACATTTGGCGGCATTCATTTTCGTCTTTCGGCGCCATGATCACCATGTTAGGTACGGTACGCATATAAGCATAATCATACGCACCGGCATGGGTTGGGCCATCTTCACCCACCAAACCAGCACGATCAATACCAAAGGTGACGTCCAGATTTTGCAAGGCAACATCATGGATCAATTGATCATAACCACGTTGTAAGAAGGTTGAATAAATCGCAACAACGGGTTTAAGACCTTCACATGCCATACCTGCAGCTAAAGTCACTGCATGCTGTTCTGCAATGGCAACATCAAAGAAACGCTCAGGATATTGCTGCGCAAATTTAACCATGCCAGAGCCTTCACACATCGCAGGCGTAATCGCGAGTAAGCGATCATCTTGTGCCGCCTCATCACATAGCCATTGCCCAAAGACATCTGAGTACTTAGGAGGCGATTTTTTTACGGGCGCTGCTGCGGCTGGCGCAATTTTAGTAATCGCATGATAGGTAATCGGATCTGCTTCCGCTGGTGCGAATCCTTTACCTTTTTTAGTATAAATATGAACCAGACGTGGACCTTTACGCTTTTTAAGCGCATGAAAAACTTGCGCTAGCTGTTCCACATCATGACCATCAAATGGCCCAAAATAATCAAAACCAATCGCTTTAAATAAATTATCTGCTGCATCGGTCGCAGATTGATGTAAGCGAGAATTATACGTCCACTTTGGATGTGGCTGAACATAGGCTTCGCCTTGTTCATTCACATTGACCAATTGACCTGTTTCCCAAATCGCAGCCAAATGTTTTGCAAAACCACCTGTACTACAAGAGATCGACATATCGTTATCATTTAAGACTACGATCAAATCGGCATCATGAGCAACCGCATCATTCATGGCTTCAAAAGCCATACCCGCAGTCATTGCGCCATCGCCCACGATTGCAACAACATCGCACGGATCTTTCTGATAACGACGTGCCAAGGCCATGCCCAAACCAGCAGAAATCGCAGTAGATGAATGTCCAACACCAAAGGTATCGAACTCAGATTCATCACGCGCTGGAAATGCAGCTAAACCATCTTTACTACGAATCGTGGTAATTCGATCACGACGACCAGTAAGCACTTTATGAGGATAAGCTTGGTGGCCCACATCCCACACTAAACGGTCATCTGGTGTATTAAAGCAATAATGCAGCGCAACAGTCAGTTCAACTACACCTAAATTTGCGCCAAAGTGTCCACCACTTTGCCCTGCCGCATACAAAATATATTGACGCAACTCATCCGCCACTTGTGCGAGTTGGCTTTGCTCGAGCTGACGTAATTGTTGTGGATGATCAATCTCATCTAACAATGGCGTAACAGGGCGCTGAGTTGGTATTTCGGTATACAACATAATGTGGCAAAGCCTTTTTAAGCCTGGCAAGTCCGAAGCTGGGTTTTAAATGGGGGCAATCATACAATTAAATATGATCTACCTTCAATCAGCCACACGTGCGAATGATGTAGTGCTGAACATTCTCATGCAAATTTTAAAGAATGACCCGTAGATTATCCTGAATTATGTCACTGTTTATCAACCATTATTGTGTGCTTTGTATGAAAAAGAAAAAGTTATGTGAAAAATCAGAAATTCCAGTTCACGCAATCTTCATACATTAGGCTATACTCGAACTGTTTTTATTATCATAGTGAGCTCTCTGTGCCGATTGAATTTATTGCAACATCAAAGCTACCCACCGCTTTTGGTGACTTCAATATTTCCGTGTTTCAAGACCCTGCAACAGGTGAAGAACATGTGGCGCTATCTAAAGGTTTAGAAACGGCTCCAGATCAGCCTGTACTTGTCCGCATCCACTCTGAATGCTTAACAGGTGATGCTTTCGCTTCACTCAAATGTGATTGTGGACCGCAACTTCAGGCCACACAAAGCTTGATCAATGAAGCTGGCCAAGGTGTGATTCTTTATCTTCGTCAAGAAGGCCGTGGTATTGGTTTAACCAATAAGATTCGTGCTTATGCCTTGCAAGATCAAGGACATGACACTGTTGATGCGAACTTGTTATTGAATTTGCCTGCTGATGCGCGTCGTTATGATATGTGCAGCATTATGTTGGATCACCTTCAGATTAAAGAAGTGAAACTACTGACCAATAACCCGCTTAAATTAAAAGCCTTGACTGATCTCGGCATCAATGTGGTTGAGCGTGTTCCTTTAACAGTAGGCCGCAATCCATTCAATGAACAATATTTAAAAACCAAACGTGAGCGTATGGATCATCTCTATAAAAAAGATGACTTTTAATTCACTTTTCAAAACGTTTAAAAATAAATCAGTTAAAGGGTTTTTATTGTAAAAAATAAAAAACCCTTACTTTTTTTATGGGTTTTATGTTTTGATATAAGCAATCCCTAGATCACTTTCAGAGGATCATCATGCAGCATCCAACTTCAGTTGATATTCAACGTGTTCGTGAGTTTTTACTCGATCTACAAGCACGGATTTGTGCAGGACTAGAACAACAGGAACGTGCAGGCGGTGGTAGCGCTGAGTTTATCATCGATGATTGGCAACGCACCGAAGGTGGCGGCGGTCGTTCTCGTGTTTTGCAAAATGGTGAAGTGATTGAAAAAGGTGGGGTGATGTTCTCCCACATCAATATTAGTAAGCTTCCTGCATCTGCTACTGAACGGCATCCACAAATTGCTGGGGCGAAAGCACAAGCACTTGGCGTATCCTTAGTGATTCACCCGAAAAACCCAAATATCCCAACATCTCATGCCAATGTTCGCCTATTTGTGGCGGAGCCTGAAGGCCAAGATCCTGTGTGGTGGTTTGGTGGCGGTTTCGACTTAACTCCGTTCTACCCAGATGATCAAGACGTTCTCAACTGGCATCAAACCGCTTATGACCTGTGTCAGCCTTTTGGCGAAAATGTCTATGCTGAACACAAACAATGGTGTGATGATTATTTCTATCTAAAGCATCGTGATGAACAACGTGGTGTGGGTGGTTTATTCTTTGATGATTTGAACCAGTGGGATTTCGAGACCTGCTTTAAATATATCCAAGCCGTGGGTAATGGCTATTTAGCAGCGATCTTACCGATTTTTGAAAAACATCGTGAGCAGCCTTATACCGAAGCTCAACGTGAATTCCAACTGTATCGACGTGGTCGTTATGTTGAATATAACCTGGTCTATGACCGTGGCACGTTGTTCGGCCTACAGACTGGCGGGCGTATTGAATCGATCTTGGTGAGCTTGCCTAATCTGGCGGGCTGGTCATATCGTCCTGAATGGGATGCAGATTCGGCTGAGAAACGTCTCACTGATTATTATCTAAAACCTCGAGATTGGTTAGGTTTGCAGAAGTAATATATTACTCATCCCTAGCTTAGATGTTGGGGATGAGGTCTTTAGAGGCATTAAAATAAAAAGATTGCTGTATTTTGAATTGGCTGATGAATTAAATCTGATCTAAAGTTTTGCATCAGCTCTCGACTTAAAGATTGTGGTCTATCCTTTAAAGTCAGAAGTAATTGTAAAAATTGCCCATGTGTAAAAATCATTAAATTCTTTTCCGTATACTTCTGTTCTAATTGCCTTAATTTGTTATGAAATAGTTGCACCCGAGAATACAAGTCAGCAAAAGACTCGGCATCATCAGCCTCGCGATAGTCATAATCCATCCTTTCCCAATAAGCACTTAGCCATAACTTACGATCATCTATATTTGTATTGAAACACTTCCTTTCTGAGAGATAGCTAAATTCATGCAAGTTTTCATCTATCTCTGCACTCAACTGATATTTATGCAAAATGGGTTCTGCTGTCTGATAAGTTCTCTTATATTTAGAAATAATCACATGATCAACTTGAGGTAATCGTTCACAAAGCTGCTCAGCCTGCCGTTGCCCCCTCTCACTCAATGCAATCGAAGCGTGAGATAACGTACGTCCGTTGATATTGGCTTCACTCTCTGCATGCCGAATTAGAAATATACTCATAATCCAATTAAAATTATCTGATCGTTTTCACTTATCAAAGCATGTTGTAAAAATCAAATCACGTTGTCGTCATGTTATAGATGTAAATCAATATTGCAGCATCCCTTTCAACTTTATAAACTTTAACCACTCTCTAGCATACTGATCACTCATGACCAAACAATTTGCTGTAATTGGAAATCCGATTGAACAATCTCGCTCACCTGAACTTCACCATGCATTTGCAGCAAAAACAGGGGTCGATCTTAACTATAAAAAAATCCTTGCACCTTTAGATGGCTTTGAAAGTACGACAAAAGCTTTTTTTGCTCAGAATGGTATGGGAATGAATGTCACTGTACCATTTAAAGAACAGGCCTTTGCCCTTTGCGACCAATTGACTGAACGTGCCAAGATCGCCAAAGCAGTCAATACCTTATGGATGCAGGATGGCAAACTATATGGTGATAACACCGATGGTCAAGGCTTGGTTGCAGCAATTCAGGCTTTGGGCTGGGAACTTAAAGAGAGTCGTATTTTAATTTTAGGGGCTGGCGGTGCAACCCGTGGTGTCATTTATCCTTTGGTACAGGCAGGTGCAAAACAGATTGTGATCGCCAACCGTACCCTCGCCCGCGCTGAGCAACTCGTTGACGATTTAAAAGATGCTGTGCCACATGCAGAACTTAAAGCAACAAGCTTAGATCAACTCGTAGGTGAGTTTGATGTTGTGATTAATGCAACCTCTGCAAGTCTAACAGGCGATGCCCTACAACTGCCTGAAAGCTTAGTATTCCATCATGCTTATGAAATGGCTTACGGCAAACCATCTAGCTTTCTAGATCAGGCCAAACAACGCCAAATCCCATCTACCGACGGTTTCGGCATGCTGGTCGGTCAAGCGATTGAAGCATTTTCGATTTGGAATGGGGTAAAACCAGAACTGAAAGATTTTTTATAATCATCAAAATAAAAAAACCTGCAAAGTGCAGGTTTTTTTTATGGTGCTTAAATCAATTATTTAACCGTCAGCATCTTCTGATAAACCTCTTTAAAAATCTCATAATCAATAAATTCGTTATGTTCAATTTTTAAAGACTGAATTGATTTTTCAGACAGCTTATTTTTACGGGCATCCACATACACTTGCCCTAAAATATTTGCTGTTTGTGCAAGCAAAACTTTTTCTTCACTTGAAACGCCATTCTCTTGTTCAAACTGGATTTGATATTGCTTGGCAAATAATTGCTGTGGTTGTCTATATTGTGCTTGTAGCTTTTTCCAAGCTTGACGATCTTTATCACCACGCATGGCATCAAGCACAAGACGATTCACCGCTTGCCCCAGTTTGTCATCAAATTGATCTTCATTTTCAAGATGATGTTTCTTTTGTAAAGCTTCAATCGTTTGCAGTGATTTACCTTCAGGATTATAAACTTCCTCATCGGCATACCAATACGCATACACACTGGCAATTTCTTGCAACTCTTGACTCGAGTAACGCTGTACAACCTGTGGTGTGCTTTCCGTTAGTTTGGCAATAAATACCGCTTTATAGGTTTGCTCATAACTATGTGCTGCATCAAAACGTTGCTCTGCAATCACTTTAAGTTGATCATCTAACGACAAGCTATAAGGCTCTGCTGAGCGTTCTTGAATACCAGCTTGGCCCAGTTTCTCAGAAAAACTACTCACCGTCTGTTCAAGCATTGAGCCTTTGCTTGCTTCTGCCCATGTTTTAGCACGTTTCAACTGCGCCTGATCGATTGGTGTGGCTTTGCCATAATTCGAAATCAACATATCCGCTTTAACACTAAATCGAGACTTCAATTCAGATAAGCCATAATTCAAATCATAATCCAGTTTGACCGCACGCCCTTGTGCATCCAGACCAACATCCATCGTAAATGGATTACGCTTATCGACTGGCGGTAAAGCCTTATCAATATCTGCTTTGTGTTTGATCCAAAGCGCTTTAAAGGCCTGATCATCAATAAACTGATTCTGATCATAGCCAACAAATTCTTTTTCTACTGTTTGTAGCTTTTCAAAATAAGACAGGAAACCTACTTCTGCGGGCTTGCTACCAAATACATCAATGCCATAAACACTTTGACAGTACTGGACATCGCCATAAGTAGTTTTAGGCATGTTTTGTAGAGCTGTACATTGTTCTTCGGTTAAACCCACCTGTTCATCTTCTTCAGCGACTGTGGTATCAACCGTACTATCTGCAGCAGCCTCGGCATAGGCTCTCTGCGCTGCTTGTGTTACATCATCTGCTGCATCTGCGCTCTCACCAGCATAGTCTTCGTCAGCATCTTCAACACCAAAATGTTTATTCACCAACCGATACAGTTCTTGGCTGACCACACTGGCATCATCAGCCGAATCTTTTTTATCTAATAATGAAGCATTTGATTTTGACTTACTTTCACTCGCAGCCTTCATTTCATTGGCAATCAGTTTCTCAAGATTCTCTTCTTTAATATTGAGAACACTTTGGGTGAAATATTTTTCATTAACCTTGCTATATAAATTGGCTTGCAAAATCAGCTCTTCAATTGAAGTTTTTAAACGGATTTTTTCAACCACACCCGCAGCTTGATCTGCCGAAGAAACAGACAAAGCCTGAATGTTGTTTTGATCTGCAAGACGGTAATAAATCGCACTCGATGCCTTGACATATTCAGCAAATTTTTTGTAATCCACTTGCTTGAATACATCCTGATATTTCGAAAAATCTAGATATGCGAGATTGTTTTGATTTTCTTTATTCACCAAATACGGCATCAAAGCAAAGTAGTTGATATAAAACTTATAATTATTTAGATCAAGCACCATTGGCACTTTAGCTTGAACCAATAAAGTCGGCTTTTCATAGCGTGCAGTCAGGTTAAATGAACCCACTTTCTGACGATAATGCACAGAACCATCATATTCAAACTGCATGTCATTGAGGACATTGGCCATGATTTGGGTAAATTTATCGACTTTAGATCGACCATAGCTTTTTTGTTCTTGCGCCAAGG
This sequence comes from Acinetobacter sp. TUM15071, assembly GCF_008980925.1. NCBI lineage: Bacteria > Pseudomonadati > Pseudomonadota > Gammaproteobacteria > Moraxellales > Moraxellaceae > Acinetobacter > Acinetobacter sp. TUM15071. The sequence goes on from NZ_BKGB01000006.1 coordinate 79,415, forward strand.
CAACATATAACGCTTGTTTTTGCCTACTGTTTAAATTGACCTTCTGATCTCGTAAATATTGATCAACTTTTTGCTTGAGTGCCGCATCTAAAGGTGCATTGTCGACTTTGGCATTTGTATTATTTTGCTGCGGTTCAACATGAATATTAAATTTGCCACGATAATCATAGCTCGGATATTCATACATCGCATTGAGACTATTGATTGCCTTCTGTTCTAAATTGTTCGAAGCTGAATTGGTTTTAATGACATGCTGTGAACATGCAGAAAGACTTAGACCCATTAAGCATAAAGTTAAATATTTTATACGCATAGCTTTACCAAACACCTTTATATCATTATATTTTCAAGTATAAAATTGAGTACTTTTCACGTTTAACATCAGTTTTGAGACCAATAGAAAAGTGATTTTTGTACAAATCTCCCTTTTAGGAAATTCGCTTTTCTGACATTCTTTTCCCTAGTGGTTATCAATGTATTTTTATCACTATTGTGAATAATCAAAGTATCGAAACAGATAATCCAAAATGATTCAAATACAGGATTAAGATTATGCCAGCTTATAAAGCCCCGCTCCGTGATATTCGTTTCTTAATGAACGAAATGTTAGATTATCCAGCACATTACCAAACTTTGACAAGTGGTCAAAATGCGGATGCTGAAACAGTTGATATGATTCTTGAAGGTGCGGCAGATTATTGCGAAAACGTACTTTCTCCGCTCAATCAATCAGGTGACGAAGAAGGTTGTACTTTTAACAACGGTGAAGTGACAACACCAAAAGGCTTTAAAGAAGCTTATGACCAATTCGTAATGGGTGGTTGGCAAGGTCTTTCTTATCCAGAAGAGTTTGGTGGTCAAGGCTTACCAATGTCTTTAAACCTGATCAAATCTGAAATGATGGGAACGGCAAACTGGTCATTCACCATGTATCCAGGTTTAAGTACAGGCTGTATGAACACAATCATGCAGTTTGGTACAGACGAGCAAAAAAATACCTATATGCCTAAACTGGTTGAAGGTACTTGGTCAGGCACAATGTGCTTAACTGAACCGCAATGTGGTACAGACTTAGGTCAAGTTAAAACTAAAGCAGAACCTGCTGCTGATGGCACATACAAAATCTCTGGTACTAAAATCTTCATCTCTGCGGGTGAGCACGATTTAACCGAGAACATTATCCATATCGTACTTGCGCGTCTTCCAGATGCACCAGCAGGTACTCGTGGTATTTCTTTATTCATCGTACCTAAATTCATCCCAACTGCGGATGGTGGCGTAGGTGAACGTAATACTGTTTCTTGTGGTTCAATCGAACACAAGATGGGGATCAAAGCATCTGCAACTGCAGTGCTTAACTTTGACAATGCAACAGGTTACCTGATCGGTGAAATCAACAAAGGTTTACATGCAATGTTTACCTTCATGAACACTGCGCGTATTGGTACAGCAGTTCAAGGTATTGCACATGCTGAACTTTCTTTCCAAGGTGCTTTACCTTATGCGAAAGACCGTATGTCTATGCGTGCCCTTTCTGGTAAAAAAGAACCTGAGCGTGTAGGTGATGCAATTATTCACCACGCTGACGTTCGTCGTATGTTGTTAACGCAAAAAGCAATTGCTGAAGGCGGTCGTTCAATGATCTATCATGCTGCTAAACTTGCAGACAAAATGACAGATGCATTGGTCAGCGGCGATCAAGCAGCTTATGAAGCTTATGATGACAAACTTGGCTTCTATACACCTATTCTTAAAGGTTTCTTGACTGAACTTGGCTTAGAAGCTGCAAACCACGGTATGCAAGTTTATGGCGGTCATGGCTATATCCGTGAATGGGGTATGGAGCAAATCGCACGTGATGCACGTATCTCAACCTTGTATGAAGGTACGACAGGCATTCAAGCACTAGACTTAATTGGTCGTAAAGTACTTTTAAGCTCAAAAGGTAAAGTTGTTCGTGACTATACTGCTGAAATTTTGAAGTTCTGTGCTGCACATGCACGTAACAAGTACTTACGTCGTTTTGCGTGGGACTTGACTAAGCTTTGCGCACAATGGAATACATTAACTGTTCGTATCATGCTTGCTGCACGTAAAGACCGTGACATCGTTTCTTCAGCTTCGGTTGATTTCTTGATGTTCTCTGGTTATGTGATGATGGCTTACTTCTGGGCACAACAAGCAGTGATTGCATCTGAGAAATTAGAAGCAGGCGACGGAATCGAAACACCTGAATTCTATAAAGCAAAAATCAAAGTTGCAGACTTCTACTTTGACCGTTTATTACCACGTGCACAAGGTCATGCAGAATCAATGGTGTCAACATCTCGCACCTTGACTTCACTTGCACCAGAACACTTCAGCTTCGATTACTAATCGAAACTGCAATAAAAAAGAGCGCTTGAAGCGCTCTTTTTTATTGCGAGGTAATTTTATTCAACCTTCTTAAACACATAAGCTTGCTCAGGAAATGGATACTCTTTAAAAAACTTACGGTTATGACCGTTGTCGCCATTCCAGATTTTATCTAGATTCATTACTAAATCTTTATTTTTATTAATTTTATAATACAGATTCACATCCGCAGCATCGCAACGAATCATGATTTCGTTGAGCTCTTTATGCGCACGCCATTGTACTTGCTTACAGGTTTGCTCAATCTTGGCTGTGTTCCGTGATGGATCTGAACCTAAACGACTGAAGCTGGTATTGGTCCAATACACCGAACCATCACCCAATAAGTTGAGAATATATTCCGCTTCTTTTTCATTATTCACACAACCTGCAAAGGCATCGGTACATGGAATACGCGCATGATAACGCCCGACATAGATCATATCGGCTTCAGAAGGCTGGCTTAATTCTAGTTTATGTGTTGCAGGATGCGGCAATGTCGCTTGCCCTGCTACTTGAGTCAATGACACGCCTTGTGTATCAGATGCAAGCTGTTCTTCTTGTTCATCTGCAAGCACTTCACTCGTTTCACGACTCGGTTGCGTTTGGGGTTGTTGCTTTACTGGCTCTGGATGATGGCTATCACAAGCACTTAAACCCAAACTCAATAGAACTCCTACACTAAAATGCTGTAAGAATAACCTGAACTGCATATTCATAAATCTCTAACATCAATATCGTTATCGCGTGGTTTGCACTGACCGATCCCAAACTTGGAAAAATATAGGGATCATTTCAATGTCCGTCTATTCCCCAAATGGGTAATATCCAATGCGACCGGATTGAAATAGCAAATTGACAAAGCAGTATGCTTTAATTCGGTGCATTTTAGGCGATCATGTTGGTTTTTCCATCAAGGATTTACACAACTTAACTAATCTCCCATCTGTTTAAACTTTAAAAAAAGCAGTTTGACCCTATTTCATAATTATCAGCAGCTAAAACTGAAACGATTTATTTTTTACTGCTGTTTCATTAATTTAAGGAGACAAACTCGATGGCCAACTCTGGTTTATATCGCTCAAACCAACAAAGCATGATCGCTGGTGTAATGGGCGGTATTGCGGAACGATTTGGTTGGAACGCAAATTTATTACGTCTGATCTTTTTCGTGATCTCGATCATGAGTGCTGCCTTCCCGGGTATTTTGGTCTATCTGATTTTGTGGTTAGTAATTCCTAAACAGCAGCAGGCACGTGTTGATCATGTGCAAGGTTATAACCAACCTGTCAAAACGATTTATGAAGACCAAAGCATAAAACGTTAATTCACTGTTACCTTTTTGGTCGCTACGGTTGAAATTACCCCTAATCCAACCGTAGCTTTTTTTTATCTAAATTCAGAGCTGTCGATTAAGCTGTTGTTGCAAAGCTGCAATCATATCGGCACGACTGATAATCCCGATTAAACGATGTTCCTCAACTACAGGAATATAGTTAAATGATTTCTCGACAAAATACGGCACCAAATCCTGAATAGGTTGTAACGGGCTCACTGTCACAACTTTATGGCTCATAATCTGTCTGACATAGTGCTGCCACGAATTACGTGGATCTGCTGCGCCCTTGAACCACTCTACCACTTCGTATAAGGCCAATGTCCCAACCAAATGCTCTTCCGCATTGACGACTGGCAAACTCATTAAATTCACCGCTTTAAACTTATCTAAAGCCTGATGAATATCATCATGCTCATGCAGTTTAATTACGTCACGGCTCATAATATCTTGGCAGACGAATGAATTAATCAAGCGCTCGTTGGCATGCGATTGTGCTTCTAAAATGATTTTCTCTAAATCGTACTGACTAATATCCAATAGCTCAGTGTGATGCTCTAAAGCATATTCAATATCTTTCGGTTGAATCGAGACTTTCTGAGTGGGTGTAGGGTCTTTAGATCGCTCATTTACATGTGCCGTGATCGGATAATGACGGCCAATCAAACGATTAAAAAAGACTGCAAACACAAGCAATAAAATCGAATTAAGCAGGACTGGATACAAGATGAAATGAAAACCTAAACGGTGTACAGCTTCGCCTCCTAAAACAGCCGTAATCGCAACTGCTCCACTCGGTGGATGCAAGGAGTCTGTGGTCATCATCACAAAAATTGCCAATCCCCCAGCAACGCTAAATGCACTGGTCAGATCAGGCAAATATTGCGTACAGGCGACACCAATGAATCCTGCCAGCGTATTACCCACAATGACATTCCAAGGTTGCGCCAACGGACTGTTTGGCACTGCAAATAGCAGCACAGAAGATGCGCCCATCGGGGCGATATACCACGCATTCATGCCACCTAAGACATACCAGCTAATCAAGGAGGAAATCGCCAAACCACATAAAGCCCCGAGGCCAGAGAGCATCCTCTCTTTTAAAGGCAGGACTTTATAATTTGGTTTTAGAAAATTTAGCCAGTCTGATTGGGTCAAGCTCACAATGCACCTTGCTGGATTCGCGTGGTTTTACTCGATGCAGAAGTATACGCCTACTCAGACTTAAGGTGTATTTAAATTACAGTTTTAAATCTTGGTAAAAGCTGCTCAAACTCAATTTAAATATTCTTTTAGCTGTTCCAATCGCTCTGCATATTTTTGCATCGGGCAGAACTCATACATCGGTGAGCCGATATAAGCACCTGCATTACGACACTCTTGATCCACAAAATTTTTCCAGAGCTGTTGAGATTTCATAATGTCGTTATAGCGTTCTGGTTGCTTATATTGCTTGCTCTGAATTTTAATTTGATCCAGTAACTGTACGATCTGTTTGGCATAGAGTGTTTTAGTTCTGGTACTGCAAATTTCCACCACAGCATTATTAATATTACCCAATTTTAGCTCTTGAATGGTTTCATCCACACATTGGCTATAGGGATCAGTGGTTTTATCTTGTGCTTTGGCAAAAACATGAGCACCCAAACTCGTGATTGCAAGCAATACAACTGTGAACATTAATTTAGTCATGAATCTGCTCTTTGTTTTAATCATCTTTCAGTCATCGTCATCAAGAAATATACCCAACCTTTTTTTAAAACTTTGTGGCGGATAGACTTTTGCCCTCTTCTTGTTATAAAACCATACAACAATGGATCAAAACATTATAGATCTTTATTAAGCAAAAGCAGCCCAATATCTGGGCTACTTATTTGAGTTGCTGGCTTTAAGAGGCTTTTGCGACACCCAACCAAGTAAAGGTATTTGGTACGTCATTGAGTTGAATGGTCTGCTTGATTTTTAGATTGTTTAAATCCAGCTCCACAATGGTTTTTGCTTGTGTATCATTAATGAAAATGGTATCTGTTGCGGCATTGACTGCTAGACGGCTTTTTGCAAGTTCTGTCGCATTGACGTTTGCGATCGCCTTGATTTGCCCAAGTCGTTTCCAGTTTTGGCTATCAATCACATGTACCCCCCCTGCGCTATCCAGAATCGCCAAATGACGGCCTGAGCTGTCGACTACTTGTTGTAAACGCTTAACTGGCGTCGTTGCATCTGCTTCTTTCGCACCTAAAGACCAATCTAAACTTGTAGCATTGAGGTTCTTGGGATCAACAATAAACAAAGCATGTGTCCCTGTTGCAAAGGCTGCGAATTTCTCTAACTTTTCATGCCCTGCAATCGTGGTAATCCGCTGGTCGATCAGGATTTTCTTATCTGTAAATTGATTACCTTTCTGCTCAACCACCAATACACCATCTTCACAACCAAAAGCCGCATATTGCTGAACCGATGCAGCCCCATGCAAACGGTTACATGCATTTTTTAGGGTTTGTTCTTCGTGGAAATGATCGCCATGTAATTCATAACTTTTAACGAGACTCAGCGTTTCTGCATCTTTAGGCAGGTAAGTACTTAATACATAGCCACCGCGTGGTTCTGCGACACCATGGTGCTTTTTCGGCAGCTGTTGCGTTGAAATGGCCTGTTTTTCAATTGCGGCATCATTAAACACATCAAATTTAGAAACTTCAGTATCGCTACCATCGTAGAACAGAGCGGCTAAACCATTAAAGCTACGATAATGTGCTGGCGTTGCACCTTTAAGCTGAAAGGCCAATAGATTGGGGGCATTACGTTGTAAGACACCATTTTTATTAAATATTCCACTATCTGCAAACTGCACCACACCTTCATTTCGACTCAACATCACCGCATAACGGGATTGAGGACTACTATACATCGCAGACGGAGCCGAACTCAGTGCTGTAGTATTAATAAGCTTTTGCTCTTTTAGATCATAGATGCTCAGTAAGGGACGTACAGTATCTGCATTGGCAATGACCAAGCGACCTTGATCACTTTGTGCTGGTTGCTCTGGTTTTGGTGTAACAGCGGAAGTTGAATCTGATGAATCTCCTCCACATGCCGACAGCAACAGACTACTCAATAATGCGCCCAGCAGATAATGATGTTTTATGCGCTTCACTCTGATTTTCCTTATTGGATGAATAATTCTGAATTATTGTTATGTTATAACATAACAATAACAATTCATTCATCTTTTTTTAAGCTTTGTTTGAGTGAGGCGTTTTTTTAAAGATAATCAGAAAGCTTGTTAAACATATTTTTCATTCAGATAACGCCAATAACGTTTCGGCAAATATTGCACATGTAATTTGATATTTTGACGTGCTTTAATATTGATACTATTAAAATAATCTTTCCAAAGCTGATCGTATAAAACTTCCTGCTCATCCAGCTGCAACTGGAAGTTTTGGCTGCCGCCATTTTGAATATTGCGATCGATTTCATTTGCATCCATATAGACTTCATGGACATCGAGCAGATCATAATAGAGTCCATATTTACGTTGCTCATCATAAATCAGCCAACGTTGATCCTGATAACGACGCCTAAAATGCGGCTGAATCAAAGGCAATACATTAAAATCGGGACGAACTAAACTTAAAAACAGCCCATCTGTGGTTTTCTTAAACCGTACAAAAGCCTCCATCCGATGCTTTTCACGTCCTACTTTTTTGGTCCACTGAGAAATCGCCAACACACTCGGATGTAAATAATCTTTTTCTATAGAGTACGGCTGTTGAAAGACATAAATACAGTAGTTAAATACATGCTGGTAGGCATCAAGTGACTCAGATAAAGACGCAAAATAAATCTGCTTCAATGCTGCTTTAGACAGTTTTTGTTGTAAGGCAGACCAAACCCGCTGTGCATGTTGCTCATGAGCTGGAACCTCAATGACTTCAGAAAACAAGCCATGTTGTGCCCCATCCAATAAACCAAGCTGAACCTGAAACTCTTTAAACTGAAAGGCACGAAATACGCAGCTCAGCAAGCCTACCATTGAACCATCAAAATAATAGCTCAGTTGCTCATTCGACATTGTTAAAACCCTAAACTCAACTGAGGTGAAAGCGGCTTAATATATTTAGATGAGCCTTGGGTTAAAATCTGCTGACGAATAAAACCAGCAGAAAGTTCCTTCTGAAAGCGAGGACTGTCTTCACAACGAATGAAATACTGTGCACGCGAATAGGCCACACCTAACTGCTTTAATAAATCGACATGAATTTTGCCAAAACGACGCGCCTGTACAATTTTCTTGGCTGATTTCACCCCAATACCAGGCACACGTAGAATCATAAGGTAATCAGCTCGATTTAAATCCACAGGAAAATGCTCTGAATGCCGCAATGCCCAACTGAGTTTTGGGTCGACATCCAAATCCAAATATGGGAACCGCTCATTGACGATTTCATTGACCTGAAAACCATAAAAACGCATCAACCAATCACTTTGATAAAGTCGATTTTCTCGTAGCAACGGTGGTGCAGAGCCAACCGCAGGTAGATAATTATTCTCGGTATTAATCGGGATATAACCTGAGAAATAGACCCGCTTTAATTTAAATTCTTTGTAATGTCGATCTGCCATAAACAACACATCTTGATCAGTTTCTTGATGCGCTCCCACCACCATCTGTGTGGTCTGCCCTGCAGGGACATATTTCGGCACATGCTTGATAATCTGACGTTCATCTTTAAGTTGAATCAAGCGATCTCGAACCAGTCCCAAATCTTTTTGTACTTCCTGATGCGACTTTTCAGGTGCAAAGGCTTTTAAACCGACCTCGGTTGGCATTTCCAGATTAATACTCATTCGATCGGCGTAGAGACCCGCTTCATGAATCAATTCAGGTGAAGCTCCTGGAATGGTTTTAAGATGAATATAGCCATTAAAATTTTCTTCTAGGCGTAGTTTCTTCACCACCTGCAGCATGCGCTCCATGGTGTGGTCGGCTGACTTGAAAATACCTGAGCTGAGAAACAGCCCTTCAATATAATTACGTCGATAGAAATTAATGGTCAGGTCAACCACTTCCTGTACCGTAAATGCAGCCCGTTTCACATCATTGGAACGGCGTGACACACAATAGGCGCAATCAAAAATACAAACATTGCTGAACAGGATTTTCAGCAAAGAAACACAGCGTCCATCCTCGGTATAGCTATGACAAATCCCCGCCCGACTTGCATCACCTAGACCTTTGTCTTTATTTTTACGGTCACTCCCACTGGAGGAACAGGACACATCATATTTGGCAGCGTCCGCTAAAATTTGCAGCTTTTCACGAATGCGATCAGACATTTCAAACGACCTGAGGAGAACAGAGAATATCGTTTAAAAATTAACATTTCAAAGTTGTGAAATTAAGAGGATGTGAGATGCAATACGTCATGAGCTGACGTATTAGTTTTGCTAAAGCTGGCACAGTTAATTTAATTAGATATAATCACCATAAATTCAAAAGATTAAATAATTCGTGATGGAACAAAATAAAGAAGAACTTCTCAAACATCTAGCAGCTTCACTACAAGATGCAAAAGATGAAGGTGGTGCAATTTTATTAGTAGGTGCGGGTATTTCTGTCTCTGCTGGCATCCCTCCTGCACAAAAATTAATGAAAATTGCAATTGAGAACTTCCCTAATTACTTTACATCAGAAGAACAAAAGCTTGCTCAACAAGATTTAAGTCAGCTTCAATATAACGATATTATGACTAAACTCTCGAACGTTAAGCGTAAAGAGTTATTTAAATGGTTTATTGAAGGAAACACTGCAAAAGGAATAGAAAAAGCCAAGCTAAACTTCGCACATATTGCAATTGCAGAACTATTAAAACAAGGTTATTTCAGCAGAATTCTTACTGTTAATTTTGATCCTTTATTGATACATGCATGTTATATGGTTGGCATGTATCCTTTCCCTGCGATCTATGATTTAGGGGCTATGGGTAAAGTGAATGCAGAACTTCTTCATGATCCAAGTATTGTTTACCTAAATGGTCAACATGTAGGCTTTGTCCAACGTAATACCACAGATCAATTGGAAGCCCATAAAGAAACTTTAACTCAAATTGTGCGATCTACTGGATGTAATAAAACATGGATTGTTGCTGGTTACAGTGGTGAAAATGACCCACTCATGGAAGCTTTAAATGAGCTTCGACCATATAATAATTGGTTATATTGGTTAGAATATAGTGAACAGATTATCCAGAAAGAAAGCCATCATTTTTTAGAAAATGATGAAGAATGTAAAGTTATCTATCAATGTGATGCTGATGAAATTTTTATGCAAATTGCTGAACATTTAAAATGTAGTTTAGATTTTATTGAAAAACATGAAAATGAATTGGCTCAATACTTAGAAGAAATAAATTTTATAACATCATCCAAAGGATATATTTATGAAAACAAGATAAAATCATTAATTAAAATTTTATCAACTGACGAAAACCGCGATGCTCTAAAAAATATTAATGATGAAAAGGTTTTAAGTGAAATTGCATGGGAAGAATATGGTAAGGCATTTAAGACACCAGACAAAACTGAGGCTATTGAGCATGCAAAAAAAGGATTAAAGTTATTTGAAGAACTATATTCTAACTACCCTAAAGATAATTACAAAGTCTATCAATGCGTGATTCTAATAAGGCTTTTTCACTATACAAATAATGAGTCTTATCTGGCGCAAGCACACACATTAATAAACCAAATAAGCCCCAATGATCAGTATATTCATTACATTAAAGCAAGAATTCATGCATCTGAAAAAGACTGGGAGTCTGCTATCAATGAGCTAGATAAAATAACATGGAACAACCTTCTAGAAAGCGTAAATAAAGATCCAGACTTTTCTTTCTTAAAAGAAAATGATGATTACAAAGAGAAGTTTTCAAATTTAATGAAAGGTATTCAATAGCCTTTGCCACTCCATCCCAAAATCCTTATACTTAACCACAATTTTTGTTTGATTCCAGTGGATGCACCATGAGTCGTGCTATATCGCATATTGATACATTTCAGGGCTTAATTCTTGCCCTACAAAACTATTGGGCGGAGCAAGGCTGCGTCGTATTACAACCATATGATATGGAAATGGGCGCAGGTACTTTCCACACTGCAACCTTCTTACGTGCATTGGGGCCAGAAACTTGGAACGCGGCTTATGTTCAACCATCACGTCGTCCGAAAGACGGTCGTTATGGTGAAAACCCGAACCGTTTACAACACTACTATCAGTTCCAAGTGGTACTTAAGCCAAACCCAGACAATATCCAACAGCTTTATCTCGATTCATTAAAAGCAATCGGGATTGATACCCTGACTCACGACATTCGTTTCGTGGAAGATAACTGGGAATCTCCAACGCTTGGCGCTTGGGGCTTAGGTTGGGAAGTTTGGTTAAATGGTATGGAAGTGACTCAGTTCACTTACTTCCAGCAAGTCGGTGGTATTGAATGTTACCCAGTTACAGGTGAAATCACTTACGGCTTAGAACGTCTTGCGATGTACCTTCAAGGTGTAGACTCAGTTTACGATCTGGTTTGGACCAAAGGTCAATTCGGTACCGTAACCTATGGTGATGTATTCCATCAAAATGAAGTTGAGCAATCAACCTATAACTTCGAATACGCGCCAGTCGACAAAATGTTTGAATTGTTCGACTTCTATGAAGCTGAAGCGTCTCGTTTAATCGAAGCTGAGTTACCACTTCCTGCTTATGAGCAAGTGATCAAAGCATCGCATTGCTTTAACTTGTTGGATGCGCGTGGTGCGATTTCTGTGACTGAACGTCAACGTTATATTTTACGTGTCCGTACTTTGGCGCGTTCAATTGCTCAAAGTTATGTGGCGGCCCGCGCGAAACTTGGTTTCCCAATGGCAGAACCACATTTGCGTGATGAAGTATTGGCTCAACTCAAAGCACAAGTTGAAGCAGAAACAGCCCAAGCTGAAAAAGCGAAGGAGAATAAATAATGACTCAACATACAGTTTTATTCGAACTTGGCTGTGAAGAACTTCCACCAAAAAGCTTAAAAACTTTGCGTGATGCACTTAAAGCAGAAACCGAAAAAGGCCTAAAAGATGCAGGCTTAAACTTCGCCTCTATCGAAGCCTATGCTGCACCACGTCGTTTAGCATTGAAAATTGTTGATATCGATGCTGCTCAAGCGGACACGCAAAAACGTTTTGATGGCCCTGCGGTACAAGCGGCTTATGATGCTGAAGGTAACGCAACTAAGGCACTTGAAGGCTTTATGCGCGGTCAAGGTATTACCGTTGACCAGCTTTCGACGTTCCAAGCGGGTAAAGTTGAAAAAATTTGCTTCTTGAAAGATGTCAAAGGTCAAAGTCTTGACGCTTTACTGCCACAAATTTTACAGACTGCATTGGATAACTTACCAATCGCAAAACGTATGCGTTCAGCGGCAAGCCGTACTGAATTCGTACGTCCAGTAAAATGGGTCGTATTGCTGAAAGATGATCAAGTGGTTGAAGCAACCATTCAAGATCACAAAGCAGGAAATGTGACTTATGGTCATCGTTTCCATGCACCTGAAGCCGTGACTTTGGCGCATGCAAATGACTATTTAGCAACTTTAGAACAAGCCTATGTGGTTGCGAATTTCGAAAAGCGTCAAGCGACCATTCAAGCACAAGTCAAAACATTGGCAGATGAAGTCAATGCGACTGCAATTGTGCCAGCAGACTTGCTTGATGAAGTAACCAGTCTGGTTGAATGGCCTGTTGCTTTACGTGCAACTTTTGAAGAGCGTTATTTGGCTGTTCCTCAAGAAGCCTTGATTACCACCATGCAGGATAACCAGAAGTATTTCTGCTTAATCAATGCTGAAGGTAAATTACAGCCTTACTTCATTACTATTTCAAATATTGAGTCGAAAGATCCGATTCAAATTATTGAAGGGAATGAGAAAGTTGTACGTCCTCGTTTGTCTGATGCTGAATTCTTCTTCTTACAAGACCAAAAGCAACCGCTTGCGTCGCGTAAAGAAAAATTAGCCAATATGGTGTTCCAAGCACAATTGGGCACACTTTGGGATAAATCAGAACGTATTGCTAAATTAGCGGTGGCATTGTCTCCAATTACGGGTGCAAATGTGGCTGATGCTGAGAAAGCTGCGTTACTTGCGAAATGTGACTTAACCTCTGAACTTGTGGGTGAATTCCCAGAACTTCAAGGGATTGCAGGCACTTATTATGCGCGCCTTGAAGGTGAAAATAATGAAGTTGCCGAAGCTTTAGGTGAGCAGTATTTACCTAAATTTGCTGGTGATGTATTACCGCAAACCAAGACAGGTACAACCATTGCCCTTGCGGATCGTTTAGACACATTGGTCGGTATTTTCGGTATTGGTCAAGCACCAACGGGTTCGAAAGATCCATTTGCATTACGTCGTTCTGCAATCGGTATCTTGCGTTTAATCATCGAAAATGAACTTGATGTGACCATCGAAGAATTGGTGAACTTTGCCTTGCAAGGTTATGGCGACGTTGTTAAAGATCACGATAAAACCCGTGCTGATGCAGTGGTATTCCTTGAAGGCCGTTACCGTGCCAAGTATGAAGACCAAGGCGTTGCAGTTGATGTGATTCAAGCAGTTCAAGCACTTGCACCAAAATCCCCTCTTGATTTTGACAAGCGTGTGACTGCGGTCAATCATTTCCGTACCTTACCAGAAGCGGCTGCATTAGCTGCGGCAAATAAACGTGTTGCCAATATTCTTGCTAAAGAAGCGACACCAGAAGGTGCTGTAGTTGAAGCGAATCTGGTTGAAGCGGCTGAAAAAGCACTTTATGCAGAATTGTCTGCACTCACACCTGTGGTTCAGCCATTGCTTGCTGCACGTAACTACACAGAAGCATTGTCTAAGCTTGCTGCGCTTCGTGCACCAATCGATGCCTTCTTTGAAGGTGTAATGGTTATGGCAGATGATGCTGAATTAAAAGCCAACCGTTTACGTTTATTGGCTCAGTTGCGTGACTTATTCACGTCAATTGCAGATGTAAGTGTATTGCAGGGTTAAGCTCTAAGCATATCTTCAATAAAGGGATCTTTGATAGATCCCTTTATTTTTACTTTAATTCACTTACACAAGTGCTTTAATCTCATCCAAACACTTTGAAGGTTCAAATAGTAAGAAATCATAATCTGCAATTTCCTGAATATAAAATGGGTCATTTTTTATTATTTCTTTAGCTTCTCGAATAGATGAACCCAATATTAAAATTACACCACCCACCCTATTCTCACGGCGTCCAGATGCTAAAAATTTCTTTCGCTCATAATTATCCTGTAAAAATTGAACATGCTCATTTAGAAAGGAATCAACCTCGTTCAATGGTTTCTTATAAGTTAAAGTCACAACAATCATTTTTTCTGCTAAACCCCAATTAATTATTTCTTTCCATCATACTCTTTAGGATTATCGAATCTCATTATTTATACATAACTGTATCAATTTCATATCATCCCCACTCTTTTCTTCAATCCAACGATAAGATATAAAATCTCGATTGCGACAATATCGCGGAAAGGACAGAAAAGATGATGAATAAAGTACAAATATTATGTGTTACGACGGCACTGATTGCATCGTCTTCGCTTTGGGCAGCAGACACAACTAACACCACAAGCAATGCTTCTAATGCTGTCCCTGAAAAAGCCATGCCCTACGGCGACAATCCAAGCCTAGGTCGTATCCTGCTATATAAAACAGGTAAAGGCATGCAGAATCTCGGTGATTCAATCCAAGGCGCATCCGAAAACACATCGCAAAAGATGAGCGAAAAATGGCAAGACACCAAGAAATATACGGAAGAACAATCTGAAGTTGTTCAAGCACAAACTGAAAAAGCCAAACAATACACAGCCAAGAAATGGCAAGACACCAAAGATGCGGTGGTGGGCACCAATGAAGGCAATGTCCCGATCGAGCGTGCTGAACTGAGTCAGTCTTCAAAAAATTAAACCCAAAAACCTCTACACCGTAGAGGTTTTTTATTTCTTCAAATACATCTAGCCTGATCATCTGAAATATCATTTTCTAAAAACTGCGCTGTTATAGTGATTTGAAAAATAGACTTTAAATTTACAGTGTCCGCTCAAAACATTCATTGAACTTCACGAGTTTTGCCGACACACTAAACCGCATAAATTCATCGGACTGGAATTTTGCACATGACGCAACGCACTTTCAAAATAATTCTTCTTTCCTGCATCAGTGCACTCAGCTTTACTGCTTGCTCAGCACTTTCTACACAGAACAATGGCACACAAACATTACAGCAAGTGAAGAACATTGGTGCCACACCATCCACTGAAGGTAATATTGCAAAATTGGTCAAACAAGACCAATACTGCAACATCGAATTCACAGGATATTTTGATGGCGGTCAGGCGGTTGAACATTGGAGCTTTAACCAAAATGGTTTAATTTCAGCAAGCTCTACCACTCAACACTATAAAGATAAAATGCTTGCTCAACCAACAACTGCAACCGCCTTTGATGTGCAAGATGCGACTGTTCAAGCCAATTTTCACAAACTACAAAGTAACTTTAGTGCAGATAAGCTAGCACAATGTCATTAAGCTTCTAAAAAAACTCGTTGCATCTGTCTCTAGCTGCAACGAGTCATGGCTTTTAAACTATTTTTGGATCGATCTTTAAACTATAAAATCATCTTAATTCGAACTGAGTCCGCTGGTTGCAGACAGTAAATCAATACGTGGGAACACCAAACCAGTTCGCGTATCGGTAATTGGCTTACCTGTTACTTTCAAACGATTTACGGTTTGATCGATGGTCTCTGATGGTGTCACGCCATTGGCACGTAATAATGCGATTGCCCCTGCAACATGAGGCGCAGCCTGTGAAGTTCCACCTTGAGTTTCCCCACCTGCAGTAATCATTGCACCTGGTGCCAATAAAGTCACCAATGAGCCACCATTACTAAAGCATGTGATTTTATCGGCTGCTGTGGTTGGATCAGAGCATTTCAAAGGATTGCCCCAAGACACGCCACCAATATTACTGTCATACACCGCGCCTACTCGTACTGCACCTTTCACACAGGCTGGTGAAGAAATCCCATCGGCGAAGGCATCATTACCCGAAGCCACTACAGGTACAACACCTGCTGCACGCGCATTGGCAAAAGCCGTACTGTAGCTGCTATTGCTACATTCAGAGGTGTATTTCACCCCAGGTACACCCAAACTTAAATTAATCGCTTTAATGTTATAGGTTTGCGCATTATTTACGGCCCAGTTAATGCCTGCCAGAATATCACTGTCATAAGCGGTACTTGCCCATTGCCCTTGTGATCGAACTTTTCTAAACACATCTATCCCAATTATTTTGGTTTTAGATGCAACTTTGGCAACAATCCCAGAAACGTTACTGCCATGCCCGTCATCATCCAAGCTATTGTCATCAGGTGCGCTATCAAAGGCATAGACCACACGACATGTTGAAGCTGGGGTATTGACTGCGGTACAGCCAAAGTCAGCATGTTTATAATTCACCCCAGTATCAATCACCACCACACTCGAACCCTCCCCAGTAAAGCCATTTGTGACCGCTTGAGGTTGATTAATAAGAGGTAGACTCTCCATTGTGGTCGGGACATTTTTACGGTTTGGATAAACACCCTTTACCGTCGGATCATTTAACACCTGCGCTAAGGTTTCACGATTTTGAATACGATATAAGCCCAAAGGCAAACCATTAAACTCACGCAAGGTCTGAAAACCTGCTGCGTTGCTAAATTTATTTTTAAACTGACTTTTACCATCCGCAATCAGGCTACGTTTTTCTCGCCCTAAAGTAGTGCTCGTTGCACTGCTATCGTATTCAATCAGTAGATCATTTGAATCATTGTCGACTAAGGCATCAATATTAATTTTGCCATTCGACACTTTATTTAATGCTGCGGTGCTGAGTCGTTGTTTGAGTTGGACAGCATCGAGTGCTGCGGCAGAGGTTATGGTGGTATAAAAAGCACACAAGCTTAAAAGTAGTAAGGTTTTATTGTTCACTATTGATCTCCATCGTTCTTGGATAAAGAACGGTTCTTAATATCTGTTTTTCTTGGATAAAAGAAGCCCAGACGATTTAAAGTTTTTTAATTTCATTGGCTGGATCAGTGTCAGGATCAATCGGTTGTATCGAAGGATCGCTTTTCGTATCGTAAAATTGGGTATCTTTTTGAGTTGTCTCCAATTTTTTCAACATATGTGATGTGGTATGTTCGGTTGTGTTCGCCTCCTGTTTGCTTAAAACGGTTGAAATATTCCCTGAATGATCAGGGCTGATCTCATAAATTGCGGTATCATCCGTTGAACTGGTCGGTTCGGCAGGTTCAAAGTAGAAAACCACCACGCCCAGTGCAACCAATACAATTAAAAATGCTGCAATCTGTTTCATTCATATTCTCCAGCGCTTTATTTACTGGCCATTACTTGGTTTTCAATTCTTTTTCTATAAATAATGCGAATACAATTTAAGATTCACTTTATATTTCACATATATCTTTAAATAAAATACGATCTGAATCGTGGGTTTATCAAAAAATATAGCGGCATCATGGTGTTTAATCTTGTGCTTCCTGGTGCAAAATTTCTACTCCTAGCAAACACGATGAAAAAAATGAAATGACTAAAAAAGTGCAATCACAATTTCACATAGTTATACCAAGCAATAAAAATGCCATTATTTTGATCTTTTTTGAATCGGTTTAAAGCTATTTATTTATTCATAATTTTCATATTCATTTTGCTAAAACATAACCAGATTACGATTAATTTTTATCTTAATTTTTTCTAAAACTGATGAGTTACAGAAACCTACATGATTAAAAAAACGATCTATTTCACGTTCTTATACATGTAATCGCTCTCCATAATTTCCTGCTAAAGTGTTTTTAAGCTGTAATCAGGTTGTAACGTTTTGATGAAATCCATAGATTTCTACTTTTTGCTCGCTATGATGCAATTGCGTTGATGAAGTACCCCAATACGGTACATCGCTTAAGGAAATCGCAATGAAAAAAATGATCAAAACAGCTATCGTGACAACAAGTATCCTCGCTTCTGCTTCAGTTTTTGCACAGAACGTTGGGGCGAATGCCAGCGGCTCAGCTCAAGTCAATGTACAACCGAGCGGCCTGATTAAAGGCGTAACGGGTGCAGTGAAAGGCACAGCACAAGGTGTGGGTCAAGTGGCTCAAGGTGTTGGTCATACGGCACATAATGTGGGGCATGCTGCTGTAAATACAGGTGTTTCAGCTACACATCAAACAGTTAATGCGGCAACAAATGTTGGCTCTAAAGTCGCGAATAAAACAGGTGAAGTCGTAAAAAATACCAAAGACTATGCTGTAGACAAGGCAGTTGATGGTAAAGAATTCGCTGCAGATACGACTGCAAATGTAAAACAGCGTATTGCGGATAAACAAGCAACTTCAAAATCTAAATCATTGAATTTGGAAGCACAAACCAATGCCAAAGCACAATTGAATGGCAAAACAGCTGGTGTAAATGCTCAAACAGGTTTGAATGCCGATAAAAAGAACCTGCAAACAGGTGCAAATGTGGGTGTTAAAGTGTTAGGCGTAAATGCCAACGTCAATACCAATGCAAAAATTGGTGCGAATTAATATTCAGTCAGATATAAAAAAAGCCCTTTGAACATTCAAAGGGCTTTTTTTATTGTCATTGCAAGGTTCAGCAAAGTTGTAGCTTGGTTTGCTCGTCCGCATTATTCTCAATGAACTGAGTAAAGCCAGATGCATCACAACTCAAAGTCAGTTGCTTATAACTCAGACTATAAAAATCTGCATAGTGTTTAAATACCAATGGAGATTGATCAAGTGCAAAGGGCTCCCCCTCTTTGACCAATTTATGAATTCCACGATCATTCATACTCAATAAATAGTATTCATCATTCAATCTGAGCTTCACCAAACTATTGGCAGTCAGGTTTAATGGCAATAGATAAGCTGGATTGGCTGCAATAATCTCAGCGCTATAGCAATCTAATTTCAAGCTTGCCAAATTAAAGACCAAAAACTGATTCTGCACATTCACCACATTGGCAGCTTGTGTCTCGGTATGTTGTGCAAAATTCAGATGTACACCCAGCTTATGTAAATTCTGTTCAGTACCTTGTTTTAGATTAAACAGTTGCTGTACCAGTTTTTGTTTGAGCGCAGCATCAAAATAGCGCTCATCTAAGGCAATGTCGTTCTGTTGCAGTATTTTTAATAAAGCCTGATTATGGCGCGGCAACAAAGCATCCAACACATGACGATAATAGAATTTGCTTTGCTTCTTAACTTCTCGAACCCGCTTATAGAAATAAGTGATTTCAAATGGTTTAACCACAAAATCATTCAACAACTGAGAACTGGCTAAAACAGAAAGCGCTTCATGGCCTGTAAATGGCAAATGAATCACATGCATTTTAGGCAATAAAGGTTGGATCTTTAAGAAGTGTTCTTTGTCTTCTGCATAGTACGGATCATAGACAATGATGTACTCACGCGATGAATCGACTTCATCTGCCTGAATCTGCATGTCTTGATGGATAGACGCATCAAAAAACTCAGCATAACGGCGATCCTGTACCACATCAGGGTCGATTGAATACTGTGGTACAAAAGCCACAATTTTTTGCATATTCAATAAATTTGAATACTTGATTGCAGCATAGCCGCCCATAGAGCCGCCATAACCAACAATGCCTTTGAATTGCTGCAAAATTGGCTGAATCTGCTGCTGCATATCTAGCATGCTGCTTTTAGGAAACCATGATTTCTGCTTCGGCATAATGCCGATCACATTGTATTGATATTTTATTAAGGATTTTTCAGCATTAATTGACATGCCTTTCGCACGACTAATCAAGTCGCCAAACGAAATCACTAAAGTGTCACTTGAACCTTTTAAAAAAATAACGCGAATGTGCTCATCTTCAAATATTATTTGCTTATCCATGCTCACACTGAAAAGTTGATCCTAGGTCTGTAGCAAAAAGTCACCAAATGGTGGCTTTGCCAAACCATAATTGCGGAGTATCTTATTTTATAGAGATAAGACAGATTAAAAAGCGCAAAAAATGACACAATCCTTACATCCTGCTGCTCAAAAAGGCTTTAGTTTAGGGGCTGAACTGTACCAACAGGTTCGCCCCAGTTACCCGCAAGAAATAGCGGTTTGGCTGCAAGATCGGCTCCAAATAGATGAAAGTTCCACTGTTGTTGACCTCGGTGCTGGGACTGGCAAATTCTTACCCTACCTTATTCAAACACAGGCAAAGGTGATCGCGGTTGAGCCTGTCACTGAAATGTTACAGCAGCTTCAACAAGCTTATCCGACAGTCGATTGCCAGCAAGCATTCAGTAGCGAACTGCCATTCGCGGATGCGTCAATTGATGCCATTCTCTGTGCTCAATCGTTCCACTGGTTTGCCAATATCGAAACGCTCAGTGAAATGCATCGGATACTTAAGCCATCAGGTCATCTAGGGCTGATCTGGAATCAGCGGGATACCAATGTTGATTGGGTTAAAGCCTTGGCTGATGAAATTGCACCGTTAGAAGGTGATACCCCTCGTTATCATAGTGAACAATGGAAACAGGTGTTTGAAGGACAATCCTTATTTAAACTGGATGGATTAACCACCTTTCAACAGGCGCATCAGGGCACTGTCGAACAAGTGGTGAGTAAACGCTTGCTGTCCACCAGTTTTATTGCCGCGATGCCATCAGCAGAGCAACAACAGCTAAAAGCAAAGTTTGAACAAATTGTATTTGATTTTACAGGCTTAACTGCGCAAGATCAGATTAGCTTCCCCTATACCACTTTTGCATACCATTTCCAGAAAATATCAAATTAATCTTGAACGAGTTGAGCTATGCCTAATCTTAAAATCACATTTGCCATTACCTGTGTACTCAGTTCAGCACTTATGCTCAGTGCGTGTAATAAAGATAAAGAGCCTTCTGCCAATAAAGAGCAGCAAAGCAGTTCTAGCAATGACGCGATTGGCCAGCTCAATCAAACGCCGATCAAGCAGTTCCCTGCCACAGCTGATGATGGTCATGATATTGCGATTCTTGAAGATTATGACAATCGCTTTACTGACATGAGCGATAGCATGGAAATTGAATTGGCCAAAATGAAAGAAGCCAACACGTTAACGCCTGAATTAGAACAGCAACGCCAAAAGGACAATGTAAAATCTGCACTTGCTATGCTGAAAGATTTGGAACTCAAAACTGAACAAGGGCGTTATATCCAAGGCTTGCTCTATGACTATTGGGAACAACAAGCCAAAGTTTTAGAACAAGGAAATGCATCGAATCAGTCCCAAACGGACACAAACAAACAAGTCAATCATCTGAATGAATATCTACATGCCCAAAGCCAGTTACATCACTGGAAAAGTGCACAAGCACCTGAAACCAAAATGCAGGCTGAATAATTCATAGCTATAAAAAAAGAGGGTTCCTGCCCCTCTTTTTTTATTTAGATATGGTATTTCATTAAATATTCTGTTTTTCAATCCACTGAATCGAACTCACACGAAATAATTCACATGCACCATCGCCGACCCCACCTGGGGTTAAAGAAGATTTCCATACCAAGTCCTTATCACGAATCTCGACTAGTTCACCTTTGAGTTGAACCAAATCCCCACGCTTCACCTGTTTAATCTGTTTGGCAATTTCTGGATTGGCTGGAATAATGTGCATATTCGATACCATTTTGATTGCCTGATCAGGTGGAACAGGTAATGTTTTCATTTTCCAGTTTAGGTAACGGTCATACTGTTGAACATCAATCGTCCGCGCAATCTGAGGGTCAGCAAAAAGTCCTAGACTGACCGCATAATCAATCGGAGAAAATTTAGCTTGCTCATCGTCGTGATAGACTTTTGAGCCAAGAATACGAAAATTACCATCAAAAGGTTTTAATACCGAAATCGATTGATATTCCACAACAGGTGCTAAACCATTGGCAATATTATATTCTGCCTGACTGGTTGATGCATGTGTTTGCCCAATTGCAGCCACCATGCATAAACTCATCCATAGACGTTTTTTCATGGCTCGATTATCCTCGATAAATATTAGAAAAGCCTTTCTCTTGATAGTATGCTGAGATGGTGAAAAAAAGTGCTTTTTTTGGTAACAGTCAAATTCATTTTAGTCATATTTTTGTGCTGTTAGTGACGTATCCTCTTTATTAAAACCAACGAATGGATCTCTATGATTTACCAATTTTACCAACGTCATATCTTTCCTCATTTGCTCAATCAGGTCATGCAAACTGCCAGCTTGATGGATCGACGTCGTGAATTACTGCTCCCACTCGAAGGTGAAGTGCTAGAAATTGGTTTTGGTACAGGGCTCAATATTCCGTTTTATGGCAATGTCGATTCGCTGTATGCCTTAGAACCCAATCCTGATATTTATCAGTTGGCCGTTGATCGTGTGCAACATGCTCCCTTTTACGTGAAACATGTACAGTCGAGTGCAGAAAAACTCCCCTTTGCAGATGCCTCTTTAGATCATATTGTGTCGACATGGACCTTATGCAGTATTGCGCACTTAGAGCAAGCACTGGCTGAAATTCATCGGGTACTCAAACCAACAGGGACCTTCCATCTAGTCGAGCATGTCAAACATCCAAACTCAGCAAAAATACAATCTTTGCAAACACTGCTGACCCCAATTCAAAAACGTATTGCCGATGGTTGTCATCTAAATCGAGACATTGAACGCCAGCTCTTGCAAGCCAAATTTAAATTCATCGAAAAAGAATATTTTGATGCAGAAGGAATCCCATCTGTGGCACAAACAATGCTGTTGGCGCGCGTACAAAAATTAGAAGCGCCTCATTGACCTTCAAAATCAATGCGCAAGGTTTCAAATCGGATACGCCCTTCTGCGACCGCTTGAGCAATCGCCTGCTGTCCTTTGCTTAAGCGTGCACCACCACTTTTAATATCCAGTAGAATTACCTCAATATCTTCGGCTGTTCCATCGCCATCTCTAAAGTCGGTATAACCATCAAAAACGACATAATCGACCGGATCACCCAAAAACTTGGCATCGCTGGGTAAATAACGAAATTCAGGCAAGATTGGAGCAAACTGCTCGGCCATTTTGCCTTTTAATACCGCACGACTGGTATTGACACTACGCTTCTGCGCATCAAGCAAAGCCTGCTTATGTTCTAACTCTAGTTCAGCGATATATTTTTCATACTCAGCCTGAATCCGACCATTACGGGTGCTGGATAAAATAATCGTCGTAAGCACGACACCAATACAGCCACCAATCAGCATCGCAAGCCAAACCGACATAGCAATTTTCCTTTTCTTGAATGCAGCTATTTAACTGCAACATTAAACTTTTGTCATGTGTAACACACTTGACCGAAAAAGATGCTAAGGTATAAACGAATACGAGAGTGTAGTTAATAAATCTAATTTCATGAAAACCATATTAATCGCAAATCAAAAAGGTGGCTGTGGCAAGACCATGACAGCTATTACACTGGCTGCAGCACTATCTCAAAAAGGATATAAGGTTGCGCTGGCTGACGCTGACAACCAAAAATCGTCTCTGCAATGGCTCAAGCAACGTCCTGAAACCGTCACAGGTATTCAGAGTCTGGATTGGCGACATGAAAAATCAATTGGTGAAGCACCCAAGAATTTAGATTATTTAATTATCGATGCGCCTGGTGCACTTTCAGGTGAACATGCAGAGCAACTGGTCAGCGAAGCGCATGCCATCGTGACACCGTTGCAACCATCGTTCTTTGATATCGACAGTACCCGTCGCTTCTTAAAACATTTACAAGACATTAAGCGTATTCGTAAAGGCAAAGTGCAAATCCTATTGATTGCCAATCGTGTCAAACCGAACAGTGCCAGCTCCAAAGATATTCAGGATTTCTTTAGCAAAATTGAGCAAGATCCTGTGGCATGGATTTCAGAACGAAGCGCCTACGGTACATTGGCAATGCAAGGACTGAGTGTGTTTGATAAAACCCAGAAAAACTTTGTCAGCATCCAAAGCCAATGGCAGCCTGTTTTAAATCAATTGGTCGATGATCCGAGCGAGTGGTTTTAAGGCTTTGCAAAGAAACGTAATCTTTTGATATCAAATCCTAAAATAGGGAAATGAAAATTTCCCTTGCCTACTTTTTCAGTTAAGATGGTTTTATTCAATTTCTAGCACTAGAGAAATACTATCGTGCAACAATACGCTCCCATATTACAACGCGTTTTGCTGTTTGGACTGTTCTTTGTCCTGCTCTTTTTGGGATTCAGTATTCTCAAATACTTTATTGTCCCTGTCCTTTGGGCCGCAATTATTGCCTATATGACTTGGCCCTTATATCTATGGGTACAGCGTCGTTTCTTTGGTGAAAACCGACCTACATTGAATGCCACCCTGATGATTAGCTTGGTCATTATTGTGATTGGTGTGCCATTTATCTGTGCAATCTTTATGTTGCAACTTGAAGGTCGTAATTTATATTTTAATTTACAGCGACAATTATTTTCAGGTCATGTTCAAGTTCCTGAATTTATCAAAAATCTACCGATTATTGGCAAAGACATCAGTCGCACTGTCAATGAACTGAGTAGTGATCCGAACAGTATTACCAAGAATATTGCCGAATGGATTCAAAGCCATCTGAGTTATGGCCGTTTTGTACTCAGTGAAATTAGCCGTAACTTGGTCAAACTCACATTTGCACTAATGACTTTGTTCTTTTTCTACCGTGATGGGCAAATGATTTTGGCACAAGTGAGTCGTGCCTTGGAAATGGTGATTGGTCCGCGTGTCCATCATTATTTAGACACCATTTCAGAAACAACCCGTGCCGTGGTTTACGGTGTAGGCTTAACCGCAGTTGCACAAGCCTTATTAGCGGGTCTCAGCTATTTTGTTGCAGGTGTGCCAAATCCAATGCTGTTGACCATGGTCACCTTTATCTTGGCACTGATTCCTTTTGGAACACCAGTTTCATATCTTGGGGTTGGTCTGTGGTTATTTGCACAAGGACAAACCATGGAAGCCATTGGCGTTGTGGTTTGGGGTGTACTCATCGTGAGTAGCTCGGATAATGTCATTCGACCACTGGTGATTTCAGGCGCGACCCAAATTCCATTCATTTTGATTATGTTCGGGGTATTAGGGGGTATTGCTAGCTTTGGTCTGGTCGGCCTATTCATTGGCCCAGTGATTTTAGCCATCTTGTTGGCAATTTGGCGTGAATGGCTGCATGAAAACGTCGATGAGCCTGTTGCGGCTTTGGAAGCTCCTCCCGGAACTAAGTAGGTTTGTTTTGTTTAATTTTTTGTCATGAATTGATTAATGTTGCTTGCGAGATATCGCTTACTTTGTTTGAATCGTCAAATAAAGATAATTTATAAGGATATCTTCGCAATGACTTCAATGCTTCAAAAAATTTCTCTATTAGGCTGTCTGAGTTTAAGTATCGCAGCCTGTTCTTCAGTTTCTTTAGATAACAATGCGGCTAAAATCCAGACTCAAGCCAGCAAAAGTGATCAAAAGCAATTGATCCAAGTCTACCAAGTCGATGCCAATGGTATTGGTGCTTCAATCGGAACTGTTGCTTTTCAACAAACACCTAAAGGTTTATTAATCACCCCTGCACTTTGGAAGCTTTCTCCTGGCGAACATGGTTTCCACATCCATGAGAACCCATCCTGTGAAGCGGCTCTAAAAGATGGAAAAATGGGCGCAGCCTTGGCAGCAGGCAGTCACTTAAATCCTGAAAAAGTCGCGCATCATGGTACGCCTGAAACAGGCCACTTAGGTGATTTACCCGTATTGGTGGTGAATGAAAAAGGCTTTGCAACCACACCTGTGATTGCGCCACGTTTAAAACTGGCTGATATTCAAAATCGTGCGATCATGATCCATGTTGGTGGAGACAATTATTCGGATACACCTAAGCCATTAGGCGGTGGTGGTGACCGTATTGCATGTGGTGTGATTAAGTAATCTAAATACTGTGGGTATCTTCCGAGTTATCCACAGTTGCTCTGCTTTTAGCCATTTTTACGTATTCTTTAATTTCATCATAAAAAAATACAACTGAGCATGAATTTTGCATCTTATCTATTATTTGAAAGATCAAGCAAATATTTATGCTAAAAAATAGTGCCGCTTGTTGGCTAACATGCTTTCCTTTGGGAAATTTATTTGTATGATGAATCCAGAACATATTAAAGAATAAGAATCGTGAAAAATTTATCCGTCCTGTTCAATCGCTTTCGCTCCAACTCGATTCTTCTTTATTGTCTACAAATTTTGATCGTACTGTGCGGGACCACATTAGGTTTATATCAACTTGGTCTTGGGCAACTGATTGTTCCTGTCACCTTAGGGGCAATTGCGACCGCACTGACCGACTTTGATGATCGTCTCAGTATCCGTTTACGCAATCTGATCTATGTCTGCGTGCTGTTCTTTACAGTCAGTACCATTCTAGAGTTTCTCGCCCCCTATAAATTTTGGTTCATTGTCTATCTCAGTCTCTCGAGTGCAGCGTTGGTCATGATGGGTGCGCTTGGGCAACGCTATGCCACCATTTCCTTCGGTACGATTTTACTTTCGATCTATACCATGTTTGGTTTAGGAGAATATTCAGATTGGTATCAGCAACCGAGTTATTTTGTATTGGGTGCTCTGTGGTACGGACTGACCTCGATCTTATTTTTTGTTATTCGCCCAACCTTGCCTTTACAAGAAAAGATCTCCACTATTTTTCAGGATCTTGCTGAATTACTTCAAGCCAAATCACGTTTATTCGACCCAGATAATATTGATAATGTCGAAACACTGCTATTCGAACTTTCTCACAAAAATAGCCAAGTGGTCAGTAGTCTGAATCAAGCCAAAAACTCCTTACTTACGCGCTTAAAAGCGTCCCGGGTTAACAACACCAGTATTTATTGGCTGAACTTATATTATTTCGCCCAAGACATGCATGAACAGGTCACGTCCAGTTATCTGCATTATGAAAAAATTCATCAAAATTTTAGCCGCAGTGATTTAATTTTCCGTATTCAAAAAAATATGCAGCTTCAAGCCTTGGCGTGTCATGATTTAAGCCAAGCAATCTTACATCATCAAAGCTATCAGCCCCGTGAATCTGCCAGTAAGGCACTAGAAAATCTCGAATTGTCGATGCGTGATTGGGTGCAACAACATCCCCATAATCTTGAAGTTAAAAATCTGGAATTGATTCTCAATAATTTAAAAAGTGTGCACGAGCAGTTTGCTCAACTGCAACTCAATCAAAATATTGAGCAGCTTTCACCGCAGCAACATCAAGATCAAGATCATTTGAACTTACTCGATAATGATATTCAGGGTGTGCAGGACCTGATGTTAAAAATCAAACAGCAACTCAGTCCGCAATCCGCGCTGTTCCGTCACGCCATCCGTTTGGCTGTGATCTTTGCGGTTGGTTATGCCATTTCCTTATTACCTTTTGCCCAAAATGGCTACTGGATTTTACTCACCAGTTTATTTGTTTGCCAAATTACTTATTTTGCCACCAAGAGCCGACTTAAACTGAGAACCATTGGCACTCTACTCGGAGTATTGCTAGGTATCCCCATTCTTTATTTTGTGCCCAGTATTGAAGGTCAATTAGTATTAACCGTCATCTGTGGGGTCTCATTTTTCTATTTAAGACAAAAGAAATATGCACTTGCCACGGTCATGGCCACCTTGATGGTGTTATTGATTTTTAATTTAAAAGGTGCAGGTTTTAGTATTATTCTGCCACGCATTATTGACACTTTTATTGGCTGTGCGATTGCATGGCTTGCGGTCAATTTCATTTGGCCCGATTGGAATTTTCGCAATATCTCCAGCAACATCAAGAAAAATAATCAAACCACCTTCGATTATTTTCATGTGGTGGTACAGCAGTATCACCAAGGACGTGAACTCGATCTGGAATACCGAACCACTCGACGTGCCGCACACAATGCCCAGATCGAGCTGTCAAATATGATTTCAAGTCTGAGTACCGAACCCCAGCCTAACCAAGAACTCATTCAACATGCCTTTCGCTATTTGGTCTATAGCCATAGCCAACTCAGCTATGTCTCGGCCTTAGGACATCAACGGGAAAAAATTGAAGATCAGGCGTTGTTAGAACTACTGGATAAAATTGAGAATGTGCTCAAGCAAAGTCTGATCGAACAAGCCGCTATTTCGCAACACCAAGTAGAACGGTTGCTCGAACAGATAGAAGCATTAAATCAACAGCATCAGGTCTCTGCAAAGCACCCGTTGCTGTTAAAACAAATGAGTCTGTTACTCGAGACCTTACCTGAGTTAGTCCTATTAAAAAATAAACTGCTCGCCTTAGAAATCAAGTGAGCAGTCGATGGGGATAATTAATTCAACCCGTCTTGCTGACGTGCCAGCATATGCTGTTTCAAGGCATGGCGTGGTGAACTAAACCAGAATAAAATCAAGACCAGACTGGCTAAAGCAAAGGCCCAAATATGGAAATGCGTATACAGCACACGAACCAATTCAATCACGACAAAATAACTGATCATCATCAACATCGAGACCGCGGCTGCGACTGTTCCTTTTGAGACTTCTGAAGACATCAGTGCAAAACGGTACATCACCGAGAAGCTAATCCCCTCACCCAAACTGATTAAGGTCATACCAATCAATAAACAAGGTACCAAATAGCTTTGCCAAATGACACCGAGCAGCAAGAATGCAGTACCCAATAACATGATCGGCAAACCAAGCAGAATGGTTTTACCTAGCGGGAAACGATCAATAATCTTGATCAGGATGATATTGCCTGCAATTAAGCCAAAGAACACAGGAAACTGCGCCAAGCCATATTGCACACTGCTCAATTTCAGCTCATCAACTAAAATGATTGGTGATAAAGCAATCCATAGCATCAACGGCATACCCACCATCGGTAAGGCGATGCTTAAACCCAAGAAGCGACGGTTGCTCAATACCTTTTTAAAGTCATCAAAGATATAACTAAAAGGCTGTTTTGGTTGTTTACGGCTTTCTTGGGTCGCAGGCATAAATTTCTTTAAGCCAAACCAACTGATAAAAGACACCGCAGCAATGGCGATGAAACCCCAATGCCATGACACATAATCAATCAGGAATGCCCCCAATACAGGGCCTAGTAAAGGCGCCAATAGAGAAATATTCGCCATTAGTGCCATGACTTTGATCGCATCACGCTCTTCAAAGGTTTCTTGAATGGCTGCATAACCGACCGCAGAAATGACGCTCAGCCCCATACCCTGCAAGAAACGCAACGTTAGGAATTGTTCAATATTGTGGGTCAATAAAATCAGCAAACAACACAGCGTAAAAAATGCCACACCAGCCAAGAGCACTTTTTTACGCCCGAGGCGATCCGAAAGTGGTCCTAATAGCCATGCGACACTGGCACCACCCAACAAATAAAATGACATTGACGACGGTGCCCACGTTGCACTGACCGCAAATTGTTCTGTAATCGACAACATCGCAGGTTGAATCAAGTCATTACCGATATAAACTGAAAATTCGAATAGCACTAAAGCTAAAGGAAACATGAGCGTTATACGGTTTAACGTCATGTTCTGATTATTCGTCATCATGTTTTATTCACAAAAATAACCAACTCGTGTACGTCCCATTTTTCAAAACGAAAAAGGGATCATCACCACAAGATTTTATGGCTTAGATTTAAATTAAATTTTGATTTCATGCTGTGAGAAAGCATGTGATAAATGTGAAAACACCGTATTCACTAGGTGTATATAAGAAAAACAATTTATTTACGTGAGATTGGTAAATGTTTTACCGTTTGGCTAAATTGCCACGCGCAACTGTAGCACTATTTCAAAATGACCGCAATTTAAACAACCGATAACGAGGATTCAGCAATGTGCATAACCGAAAAGTTATCCACATCTTTGCTGATATTTCATACACCGCTCTAAATAGAAGCCGTACTTATGGACAAAGATCAAACTGGAAGGTCTCGGTATTCTCTCCTCTGGCACATTGATAGCTTTGCTTTTTATTCACCACTTTCCAAACATCTTGATTTCGTTTCAATTGATATTCTGTCCGTACCGCGATCACAGAGTCATCTAATTGTGCTTGCTCAACCGTAACCTGTGCATCGGTTGGATTCTCGGCACTATTGAATTGCTGATCTATTTTTAAATTGCTGTCTGCATGAAATAGATCGGGCTGATCCGATAAGATTGCATGCATCACCGTACTCTTTTGCACGGCTGCTTGTTGCTGCGATGGTGCTGTTGGTTGATTACATGCTGTGAGGAATAAAGCAGCCCCCAAGGTCATCGCAATTTTATGCATTTTGTACCCATCCAATCCATTTAGCTCATTTATGCTACTATGCAAAATTAAATTGCCACGCAACAAAATGTATGTGGCGTGCATTAAATTTGTTGTCATCATTCAAGATGATGATCATAACAAATGATTAAAAAAACACAGTTTATAACATCAAAATCACCATACTTTGGACATGCCGATATGTCAGATTTAGCAAAGAAATTAACGATTATTTTAATCCTTGGGAGCACCGCCTTAGGCTGCTCGAAAAAAGAAGAAGGCCATGCTGGTGAAGCCGCTATGGCAACTGAAACTGCTGCGGCAGACAGTCAAGCTGTTCAAGAAAATGCCGCTCAAAATCCAGAACAACTGGTTAGCAACCAACAGAGTGCTTTAGAGCAAAATCGTCAATTGGTCAAAAGCGCACAATTGCAATTTGAAGTGAAAGACGTGTTAAAAACCACATCAGCACTAGAACAGCAGTTATTGCAATACAATGGTTATATCGAAGAAAAACAGATTAATTATCAAGTCAGTGACCGATCTGAGCGTGACCGTATTGATGGCAGTGTCGATATTTATGAAAAGATCACCCCCACTGTCCAGCTCACAGTACGTATTCCAAATGCGCAGGTGACCAGCTTCTTAAACAATTTATTGCCACTCATGCTGAACTTTAATACCCAGAGTTATGAAGCTAAGCGTTATGAATTAAAATTGCTCGAAGAAAAACTGAATACTGCCAATCAAAGTAACAGTGGATCAAATGCGGTGAACAATCAACTACAGCAACTGACCAATTTAGAAGTTAAAGACCGCTTGGCTTATAGCACCATTCGACTGGAATTCTTCCAGCAGTCACAAGTGCGTAAAACGCATGATCTCAATATCAATCGTATTGCCACCTTAGACAGTGATCCTTTATTCAGTCGGATTTGGGAAGCGATTAAAGTGGGCTTGTACGGCTTTAGAGAAACCATCATTTGGCTCGTGATGCTGTGGCCGCTATATGTAGCGATTGCGATTTTATGGGGCATCCGTCGTTGGTATAAAGCTAAAAAATCCAAAGCTGAATAATTTAATTATTGATTTTTGATCAATAGTATTTTGCTCATTTATGCATTTTTACTCATGAATAGATTTTCTAAAATGCTTTCCAGTTTTTAGAGATTTATTTTTGAGTAATCACATGAGCAATATTTTAATTATTAATGGCGCCAAACAATTTGAACATTCGAATGGTGAGTTGAACGACACCCTGACCGAGTTTTCTCAAGCACATCTAAGCACCTTAGGTCACCAAGTACAAGTTACCCGTACCGACAGTGACTATGACATTCAGGCCGAGATTGCCAAATATCTATGGGCAGATGTGGTGATTTACCAAATGCCAGGCTGGTGGATGGGTGCACCATGGACCATGAAAAAATACATCGATGATATCTTCACCATCGGACATGGCTCGCTTTATGCCAGTGATGGTCGTAGTCGTTCAGATGCATCTAAAAAATATGGTTCAGGTGGTTTAATTCAAGGTAAAAAATACATGTTGTCTTTGACATGGAACGCACCGATGGAAGCCTTTACCGATCCAGATCAGTTCTTCCACGGTGTGGGTGTGGATGGTGTTTATTTACCTTTCCATAAAGCCAATCAATTCTTGGGTATGGACTCACTACCGACTTTTATCGTGAATGATGTGATCAAGGCGCCAAACGTACCAAGTTATATCGAAGCGTATAAAGCGCATTTAGACCAGCTTTTTGCAGCAAGCCATTAAGTGAGAAAATAATATGCTAACCATTATTGCTGAAATTTATACACATGCAGGTGCTGAACATCGCCAAGCCGTTTTAGATGCATTTGAAAAAATCATTCCAACAGTACTGGCAGAAGATGGTTGTCATGGCTATGAGCCTTTGATTGATCATCTTCCTGCGATTGAGATGCAGGCAACGAATGAGAATACCATTGTCATGTTAGAGAAATGGCAGAGTACTGCTCATTTAGAAGCCCATATGCAAACTGCCCATATGCAGCAGCATTTTGAAGCGACCAAAGACCATGTTGCCGATGTAAAAATCCGTATTCTAAACAGCGGGATTTAACAGATAACCCCATACATCTGAGTCCGACAAAAGATAAAATCATTGTATCTTTAAGTCGAACTCAGCTGATAAGTAAACGTATTGTTCTACTGATAGTAATGCTGTTTTAAATGACGGCTATAATCGGTTAAATAGGCTTCCAAACTGGCACGACGATCTGCCTTCGGCATCGACTTTGCTGCCAGTTGCTCTATCTTGCTTTGCAACAGTTGAAGAATCGCAGCTTGTTCCGCTTGGGGTAGCTGTGCTTTTTCTTGCTGCTGCTTTTTAATTTCCAGATAGTCTTCTGCCCAATGCCGTAATGGATCATTTACATCCACTTGCGCAAACAAATCGGTAATCAATAATTCAGGCATCTGCTCTTGGGTTGCCAATTCTGCTGACATCAAGCCACGAATCGAATAAAACACTTTTTTATAGGTAAAGTTATCTGCGGTTTGCATCACTTTCATGCCACCATTCGCCAATGATAAATAGTGGTGATACAACGCACTATAGTCGATTCGCTCAAGTAAGCCATCACGAAAGACCTGCCATTCTGGAAAGGCATTAAAATACACAATATGTGCTCTGACCCACTCTAAAACAGTAGGATTACTTTTTGCCAATAACCCAAACATTTTATCGAGGTCATAAGAAACGAAGTCAAAATCGCCATCCATGATCTCGATCAGGTCACGATGCTTTTTATAATCAAAATATTGGTCTTTACTCGGTAGGTGAAAACCGCGTACATCGTAGTCACTATCAGGACTGGCCATGCCCCATAAACGGCTGCCACTTTCAATATAAAATAATGGGATATCTTGGCGTTGTTGAAATAGTTTTTCGATTTCGTGATGGATATTCATTGCGATGACTTCATTATTTAAAAATTTATACTTGTGAGAAACAATACTATTTTTTACCGTACTCATTAATTTGATTTTAAAAAAATTATCGTTTGATAAAATCAATCTCTATTCAATATAACAAATAGGATCATGCATGCAACTGACTTATGCGGGACAGGTTTTCTTGGTGGTGGTTGCGATCTTGTGTGTCTGGTCTTTTGTGCTGACAAAGTTTTGGCTAAAACGTTTAGCCAAGAATCGTGACAGCAGTAAGTTTGAATTTGCTTATTTATTTGTTGTGGTGTTTAGCATCAGTTCTTTATTTTTTCCTTTTACTTATTGGGTGTCGCAAGCTGTATATGGTTTAGCAACCAAACCGAGCTACGATGCAACCATCGTGAGCTATACCTCTGAATGGGTCGATACCGAACGTACGGATTCCAACGGGCGTAAATATAAAACCCAAACTTTAATGCATACGGCTCAAGTTCAATTCAAAGATGCTCAAAACAGAACATTGGTCTTGGATAATTCAGTCCGTTCAGGTGATGTGCCTGTAGTCGGAGATCATATTCAAGTCGTTTATGAGGCAGGTGATCATTCCGCACAAGAAAAGAGCTGGCGCACAGGTCTGCTGTTTGCCGCTACCCTATTTATGTTGTTTATTATGGGCTATATCTTGGTCATGATTATTGCCTATGCTTTGAATCGAAACATGGATCCTTATAAAGCCTTTGCTAACTTTTTAATTTTTAGAATTACCCTTCCACTCGGCACAATGACGATGTTTGGGATGCTGTCTTATTCGGTTTTTGCTTATTTCTTTTTGGGCAATCCACAGAATATACCTGTCTGGGCCGTTGCGATTTGCAGCTTCTTTTCGCTCTGTCTTTTACCGCTGATTTATCATATTTTGACAGGTTGGAAAGCGTACAAGAAATAAAAAAAGCGAAGATCGTCCAAATAAAGGAATGAAAAAGGAAATAGATCACTCCCAACCTAAACATTGGTGGGTTATGAGCTGTAGAATATAAATGGCTAATTTAAAACAATATTTTTACTTTTTATATTATAGATAAAAGTAGTAGTAAATTTATTGGAGTCGACACCTACTCCTATATCCCTATTATTCTTAATAAAAAAACTAGATATATCTGAATAAGCAACCCTTTTTTTATTCTCAATTAGGCTTTGTAGTGTCATATCAGCACAGTAATCAGGTAGAGATTTTTTTACGGAAAGGCAAGGTGAAATAAAACTATTTATACTCTTCAATACATCATACTTAGAAATTTTTTTATCTTTAAGATATTCTGAAAGACTTAGCTCCTTTTTATTGGAGAGACTCAGTGTGTAATATTTATTAAAGTATCTTTCTGTTGAGTTGCTGATGTTATAATTAATTGAAAAACTTAATATATCCTCATTCTGAAATAGTTTTTCAAAACTAATTTCTGTAGGGTACTGCTCATCTTCTCTATCAAAATTAGTTGCAATAAATTTATAAATAGAATTATTAATCTCTTTAAATTGTTTTCCTTTTATTGATGGATATGAACCACTTAATTGAAGATTATGGTTTGGAATAATATCATTACTCATTAAGTCGTTATTTGTTTTTGCATTTCCTATAGTTATGTATGAAAAAAACATAAATATTAAACTGAATACTTTAAACTTCATGCTGCTTTCCAAAAGATAGTATGGCCTGCTGTTACTTTGGCAGTTAGTGATTTGCTAACGTTGCTACCCGTGTTGTATTCAAAATTACCAGTCGTCCAGTTTGTATTATCTTTAAAAACTTTTGCAGGAATTTCATAGAAAATACCACTATATTTAACTCGTCCTTTAGGATATTCCTTCAATGAGCCGACTAGGAATTCATCATATATCGCTTTAGAGATTGTGATTTTCTTATATTCTCTAAACTTAGCATGTGGCTTATTTGTATTATCTTTATATTTATACGGACTTTCTAATCCCCACGCTAAGAAATCTGTTCCATCCCAATGTGTTGCACCATCTGTAGGATCCTCCTCTCCTAGACAAACTTTTAAAACACCCTTGCGAGCAAGTCCATATTTAGGGTCTTCTGCTTTTCCATTGTTTGGCTTATCTGGTAAGGGTGTCTTTGTTCCTGTGGGCATAGTGGAATAGCCCGACATTAATAATGAATGTAGATCCCTTTTCACTTGTTTTGCGTAATTGTTAGCAGTGAAAGCAATATATATACATTCTATGGTTGCTGTTCCTGATTCGTGTGAAACAACCCTTGAACATTCTTGGAATTTTTTATGAGTAATATTTGCATATTGAGGGGAGATAAAATCGCTATCTGATTTCTTTCCATTACAACCATATACATTTTCAAGATCACCTGTCCCATTGGAAATTCTTCCTTCATATAACCCAGTATCTATATTGTAGTAATAACCATTCAAAAGCTCATTTTTGCTCTCAGTTAAATTGTTATTGAAATTTTTTTGAGAGCTAATAGATTGAAACAGAGGGGGATATGAACCTAAACTAGAACTGCGTCTATCTCCAACAACATGAAATTGTTTAGGCAAAATTTTAGCACCACAAGTAAGCTGATCACCGACATAAGCAACGGCTTTGCCATCAAGAATAATATGATCATGACTTTTAATAATCTTTGACCAACATTTACATTTAGGGCAGAAATGCCCATCACCAGCCACTAAGAATAAATTTCCCATTTGGGATATTCTTGATTGAGTTGCAGGGATGATACCACCATGATTTGTCACCGAGTTATGAATTGCAAAACCTACGGCCACGATTGTCTCCTAAGAAATTAGTCATGACTAAGAAAACCTTGAGGAATTTCTCGATCAGCATATAAACGATACTCAAAAACAGATTGTAGGCTTTCGATGATTTCATCACCATTTTCTAAACGACTACCAACAAGTGCAATGTCATATCCTTCAATTGACCCTACTTCGCCAGCACCCGATATAATTTTAGAGGTTGTCCCGTCCTCATAAATAGCTTCATCACCAACGACAGCAAGAAGATGTCCCTGTGCTTTTATTTTTTGGTTAATCGTCGCTCTGACTAAACCACCATTTTTTGTTTTAGAACCATGTGTCGCAAAAAAGAACTTTTTATGTTTTTGCTTATTCATAAACTCTTGTTCAGCAGCAATACGTTCTTGAATCTCCTCTATAGATAAATTGAACACCTCATCTTGAGATAAAAAATTTTTTGGACTCACTTATATACCCTCATTCTTATTTAATTGAATCATTAACATTAAATACATTATTATTTTTTATTTAGCTAACGAAATTAAATATGACCTTTATAGTTGGCATATAATATCAATAAATAGCAAAAAATAAGTTTATATATTTATATTTTCATTATAAAAAGAAAAGTACAGTATTAACTTTTTATTTCATAAGCAATAAAAAAGCGCATCTTTCGATACGCTTTTAGCAGAATTTCTTTTATTTAATCAAGCATTAAAGATCAAATAATTTACCTGGATTCATAATCCCTTTCGGATCGAATGCCAACTTCAATGCTTTCATATATTCAATTTCTTCAGGCGAACGTGAATACTCTAAATATGGCTTCTTGGTCATGCCCACACCGTGCTCGGCAGAGATTGAACCATCATATTTTTTCACGGTATCAAATACATATTTATTCACTACCTGACACTTCGCAAAGAACTCATCTTTGGTCAAGTTTTCAGGTTTTAGAATATTTAAGTGCAAGTTACCATCACCGATATGACCAAACCAGCAGATTTCAAAGTCAGGATAGTTATCTTGAACAATTGTATCAATCTCACGAATAAATGCAGGTACGTGGGTAATTAATACTGAAATGTCATTTTTGTATGGAATAAACGGCGCGATTGATTCAGAAATATCTTCGCGTAAACGCCATAAGCTTTCGACCTGATCAAGGCTCTGGCTCATAACGCCATCAAGTACCCAACCTTGCTCCATACAATGCTCAAAGATTTCCATTGCCTTGTCGACAATCGGCTCATAAGGCGCTTCAAACTCAAGCAATACGTAGAATGGGCATTGTGTCTCAAATGGACGTTGTACATGACCGCGGTCGAGTACCTTTTGCATTGCAAGTTCACCAAAGAACTCAAATGCTGTTAAGTCGATATCTTTCTGGAAAGCATGTAATACAGGCATTACTGCATCAAAATCAGGCACACCGAGAACCAGTACCTGTAAGTTCTGTGGCTGACGCTCAAGCTTGATTTCAGCTTCAGTGACTAAACCCAATGTGCCTTCGCCACCGATAAATAAATGCTGAAGCGAATAACCCGTCGCATTCTTAATCATGCCTTTGTTTAAACGCAGCACATCACCTTTACCTGTAACGACTGTCAAGCCAAGTACCCAGTTACGGGTCATGCCGTATTTAATAACTTTAATACCGCCCGCATTGGTCCCGATATTACCGCCAATCTGGCTTGAGCCCGCTGATGCAAAGTCCACTGGATAGTACATGCCTTGTTCTTCGGCATAATTCTGTAATTGCTCAGTCACCACACCTGCTTGTACTCGTACCATACGATCCGCTGGGTAGAATTCAAGAATCTGGTTCATCTTGTCAAAGCTAATTACGATCTCGCCATTGGTTGCGACCGCGCCTGCTGAAAGGCCTGTACGACCGCCTGATGGAGTAATTGCAACATTAAACTGGTTGGCAAGTTTGACAATGGCCTGCACTTGTTCAGTGCTTGAAGGGAAAACGATGACTGATGGGTTCGGATCAAAATGTTTAGTGTGATCACGTCCCCAATTTTCCAAACTGTCGGCATCGGTTTTAATACGGTTTTCACCCACAATTGCCGTTAATTGGGTCAATAACTCAGGTGTTAAAGCGACTGAAGCATTCATCGTTTACAGGCCTAGCAAGAAGTAAAGATAGAGCGTCTGGATAACAATATAATATTTTTCAATATTTTAAATTGTAGTATCCAACATATAGAAACTCGGCAGAACAGC
Source organism: Acinetobacter sp. TUM15071 (assembly GCF_008980925.1). Lineage (NCBI taxonomy): Bacteria > Pseudomonadati > Pseudomonadota > Gammaproteobacteria > Moraxellales > Moraxellaceae > Acinetobacter > Acinetobacter sp. TUM15071. The sequence continues at coordinate 117,573 of NZ_BKGB01000006.1, forward strand.
GCAAACCTGATGGTTTCAGGTTTGACTATCAGATACCTGCATTTTACATAGAAGCAGGCATGGGATAAAGCGTAGGTTAAAGATACTGTAATAACAAAATGTGTTTAACCAATAAAATTCAGTCTTAACTGAAAAATTATCATCAATTCTGATGCGGTAATTTTAAACGAAATATTTATATCTCAAAGCTGTATGCTATAGTACTGCAACTAAATTTTGGCCTTTGTAGCGGAGCCGTAATGAGCCAACATCTATCACTACCTAAAGACAAAATCCGTTTCCTTCTGTTAGAAGGTGTGCATCAAAATGCCATCGATACCTTAAATGCAGCGGGTTATACCAACATCGATTACCACAAAACTGCGCTTGAAGGCGAAGCTTTGAAAGAAGCGGTTAAAGACGCTCACTTCATTGGTATTCGTTCCCGTACACAATTGACTGAAGAAATCTTTGCAGCCGCGAATAAACTGATCGCGGTTGGCTGTTTCTGTATTGGTACAAACCAAGTCGATTTAAAAGCGGCAATGTCTCGTGGTATCCCAGTTTTCAATGCACCGTATTCAAATACGCGTTCGGTTGCAGAATTGGTTCTTGCTGAAACGATTCTGTTGCTTCGTCGTGTACCTGAAAAATCGAAAGATACACATGCGGGCGGTTGGAATAAAGCTGCGGTGGGTTCGTTTGAAACTCGTGGTAAGACTTTGGGTATCGTCGGTTACGGCTCGATCGGTTCACAACTTTCTGTATTGGCAGAAAGCTTAGGCATGAAAGTCATCTACTTTGATGCTGTGACTAAATTACCATTAGGTAATGCACGTCAAGTTGGCTCTTTAGATGAACTTTTAGAAACTGCGGATGTGGTGACTTTACACGTTCCAGATGTTCCATCTACGCGTAACTTCTTCAAGAAAGAACAGTTCGCGAAAATGAAAAAAGGCTCAATCTTCTTGAACGCAGCACGTGGTACATGTGTTGTGATCGAAGACTTGGCTGATGCAATCAAATCAGGCCACATCGCTGGTGCAGCGGTTGACGTATTCCCGAAAGAACCAAAAGCAAATGGCGAAGAATTCCTGTCTCCACTCCGTGGCTTAGACAATGTGATCTTAACTCCGCACGTGGGTGGTTCAACGATGGAAGCGCAAGCAAACATCGGTTTAGAAGTTGCTGAAAAATTCGTTGCTTATTCAGACAAAGGTATGACCCTTTCTGCGGTGAACTTCCCAGAAATCGCATTACCACTTTCTGATGGTCAGCACCGTTTGCTGCACATCCACAAAAACGTTCCGGGTGTGTTATCGAAAATCAATACATTGTTCGCTGAACAAGGCATCAACATCTCTGGTCAGTCGTTAATGACAAAAGGTGATATCGGTTACTTGGTGATGGATGTTGACGCATCTGCATCTCAAGAAGCGCTTGATACTTTGAACCACGTTGAAGGCACCATCCGCGTTCGGGTATTGTTCTAAGCAATATTTAGAATAATGTCGAAAAAGCCACAGTTGATGCTGTGGCTTTTTTATGGGCGTTTGACTTATTATGTGAATATTATACCAACTGTTAAATAATAAAATGTCGACCCCAATGCTGAAAACACCACTACATGCTTTATTGCTGTTGATGATTGCCATGTTGTGTGTGCAAGGCAGTGGTTCTTTAGCCAAAGTCCTGTTTCAAAGCTTTCCTGTACTAACCGTCTCTGCCATGCGCCTGTTTTTTGGTGCAATCATTCTGGCCATTATTTTTAAGATCTGGACCATTAATTTCAAAGTGGTTCGCTGGAAAGCCATTCTGACTTATGGCGTCGCCCTTGCAGGGATGAATGCCTTGTTCTACTTATCGCTTGAACGCTTACCTCTAGGTTTAGCTGTTGCCTTTGAATTTATCGGTCCCTTAAGTGTGGCGCTCTATCATGCCCGCCAAAAATACGATTTTATTTGGGTCGGCTGTGCCATTTTAGGTCTGGTCTTATTGTTTCCATTACAGCAAGCGCAACAAGGTCTGGACCTCGTCGGGGTATTCTTTGCTGTGAGTGCGGGTGCGTGTTGGGCTCTGTATATTATTGCGGGGCAAAAACCGTCAGGCATCTCGGGTAATCACACCGTCTGCTTAGGCATGTCAATTGGTATGCTCTGCTTACTGCCTTTTGCTCTCTTTTCAGGGGCAATCGATCGGGTCTTTGAACTGCCAAATTTATATTATTTTATTGGGCTTGCGATTTTAGCAAGTGCCTTACCCTTTACCTTAGAAATGATCGCCTTGCGCAGTTTAACTCCTCTTAGCTTTGGTACATTGATGAGTCTGGAACCCGCAGTGGCTGCACTCTCAGGCTTTATCTTTCTGGGTGAAATGTTACTTTGGAATCAGTGGCTTGCCTTGGGTACAATTATCATTGCTTCGATTGGCTGTACCTTTACCACGCAACAAGCTCGACAACAAAAAGAGGTGAAATAGAAAATGTTATTCCATCTCAAAAATGGCAGTAGCGAGCGTCTCGGATATCTCCCATGAAAAATCTTCAGTTAGTCGCTGTGTTGTATATGGTTTTGTCCATGTTGTCTTATCAAATCAGTGCTTCATTCGCCAAGCAATTGATTGCCACACTCGATCCACTCACAGTGACGATTTTAAGACTGTGTTTTGCCACCATTCTGGTGGCAGTCATGTTTCGTTCATGGAAAATCATTTCCAAATTAAAGGAACTCAAATGGCGTGATTTACTGTGTTATAGCGCTGCCTTGTGCTGTATGAATATTCTGTTCTATACCTCTTTAGGCAAGCTTCCTCAAGGAATTGCTGTAGGTCTGGAATTTATTGGCCCGCTTGGTTTGGCACTGCTCTCGATTAAACAGCGCAGTGACTATATTTGGGTCGCATTTGCGATTTTAGGTATTGCTTTAATGGTGCCGTGGCATGATGCCAATGCGCAACATTTTTCCTATATCGGTGCGGCCTGTGCATTGAGTGCAGGTTTCTTCTGGGCACTGTATATTTATTATGGACATCGTGTGGTACAGCAAAATATCGGCATGCATGCGCTGACCATTGCGATTGGTTTATCCGCCATGACCTTACTGCCTTTTGGTCTATGGAATAATGCCCCTGTACTTCTGGACACGCAATATTGGGGCAAAGCACTGGTTATTGCACTGCTAGCAACTGCGATACCTTATGCACTGGATTTAATGGCACTGAAACGTCTCAGCAAACTCAGTTATGGGACGCTTTCCAGTCTTGCGCCTGCACTTGCAGCTTTAGCAGGTCTGGTATTGTTACATGAGCGAATTAGCCTGATTCAATGGGTAGCTTTGGCTTGTATTATGGTCGCGTCGATTGGTGTCACGTTGCGCGGAGGGAAGACATAATTTTTTAAGGAAAGGCATTAGGAACTGGAGATTGATATGGAAATTGATGAAGAGCTCACCCTTAAAAAAATACAAATCTTCCTCGCTTTTATGCGTTGTGGAAATCTTTCCAAAACAGCAACTGAAATGCAGCTCAGCAATGTCAGTGTTCATAAAGCCTTACACTCATTGGAAAGTGCCCTACGTTGTCCACTTTTTAAAAATGAAGGTCGTAATTTAATTCCATTAAAGAGCGCTTATGTATTTGAAGAACGTGCGCAAAAAATCGTACAGGACATTTTTATTACGGTAAATAAAACCAGAGAAGCTGCGGGCTTTGCAGCCAAAGTTCTACATTTAGGTTCTCTTTATTCTTTAACCGTAAAGACGATTCCCAATGTGATTAGCGGACTCAAATTAAGACGTAGTGAACTCGATATTCAATTACTTCTTAGTTCCAATCAAGATCTGGTGAAAAAGCTTAAAACGACGGAACTTGATGCCATTATTGTGGCACTTAATGAAACAACACAAGATGATGACTTTGAAATTTTGCCGATGTTCTGTGATGATATTTATTTAGCGGTAAATAAAGACTCTAAATATGCTGTTTTTGATGAAATTGATCTCAGTCTACTCAAAGAAGAGACCTTTTTGACTTTAACTCAAGGCTTTGCCACCCATAATGACAGTGATTTCATTTTTAAAAAAGCTGGTTTTTCGCCTAAAGTCGCCTTACAGCTCAATGATATTTTTACTTTGATCAGTATGGTTAGCTCAGGTGTTGGTTTTGCACTTTTGCCTGGTCGTATTTCTGCGGTATATGAAAGCTCGGTTAAGCTCATTCCTTTAAAACAGCAATACCATCTGCAACAGGAAATTGGGCTGGTATTTCTAAAAAGTAAGGAACGTGATCCCAATTTACTGGCATTAATTGCAGAGTGCCGTATGTTTGCTTCTCATGTGCAGAAATGAATGATAAGCAACTTATAACAAATGAATAAGTTGCAAATATTCATGATTTATCAGTTATCCAAAAATTGCATTTACCGTCAGAAAAAATACAGACGGGCCAAGTAAACAGCCTAGACCTGTATAAAAGGTTGCCACCAATGCACCATAAGGAACTAACCGGACATCTGTACCTGCCAATCCTGCGGCTGTGCCACTGGTTGTACCAGCCAGACCACCAAAGACCATGGCCGAGCGTGGACTTTTTAGATACATGAATTTTGCAAGGAGTGGTGTACCGACCATAAAGAACACCGATTTGATCAGGCCAATTGCAATAGAAAGCGCAATCACATCGGAACTTGCACCAATGGCTGTTCCTGTAATTGGACCCACAATATAAGTCATAGCGCCTGCCCCAATCGTGGTCATGGAAATCGGATCTCGATATCCCATAACCCATGCAACCATTGCACCAATTACAAAAGGAACAATACAGCCAAGCGTGAGAGCAATCAGGCCAATTTTTCCTGCTTTTTTGACTTCTTTAACATCCACTTCAAATGCAGTCGATGCAATTGCCAGATCACGGATCATTGCACCGCCCAACAGTGCAAAGCCAGAGAAAATAGCAATATCAGAAATCCCTTTTGTACCTTGTGTATAGACCCCAGCAAAATAAGCCACCACAAGCCCTAAAGTAATGGCGATTGCCGAGCTTTGCAGTTTTCCTTTGGTCAAATATTTTGACAGCAGATGAGATACAAACATCATCAAACCTGTGACCGCAAGTGCAGTCACCAAAGCATTTTTTGTAAATACCGTAATTAACTCGTCCATTGTTTAAGTCCTTTTGTTATTCATTATCGTGAGGATTATTTATGCTGCTTTTTCAGTGCCTTCTATTGTCCATTCATAGGTTTCATAATCACCACTTAAGCGATTTAAATAACGAATAACCAGCACCGTCCCAATCAGAGAAGCAATAGAAACGATCAGCCCCAACATACCGCCAGATAACGCTGCAACCACATTTTGCCCTGCAGACATCGCCACCACGATTGGAATATACATACCAGACCAATATAAGATTCCAAACTGTGTCACCTGTGGTAAATAACCTTTTTTTGCTAATAATTCTTTAGCGAGAATCAAAAGAATCATAGAGATGGCGACACCACCCACATTGGCTTTTACCCCGATAAGGACACCTAAGGTATTGCCAAGATAATCACCGAGTAAATGACAAATCGCTAAAATTGCTGTTCCATATATAATCATTGTAAATCCCTCATATCCTTGGATTACTTACATTTTTTAAATCATATTCCCATAGAAATCTGATTTTCCTGTTCTTTTTGCATTGCCATTCGAATGCTATCTATGCGCGTTCCCTGAAATGACAATACGGTTCCTTCTTTAAATGTTCGACGTGCAAGTGTCGTCAGTACCGTTCCTGGTAAAGCTTCAATCTGTAATCTGACACCTCGTTCCCATGCCGCCTGAATAGTGCTTTCCCAATCTACAGTGCGACTCATATTAAAAGCCAAGTCATCACCAATCTGTTCTGGCCTGCCAAGTGTACGCGCCGTTGTACCACTTAAATAACGTATTTTAGGCTGCTTTAAAGTCACTCCCTCCATAGACGCTGCAAGCTGCTCAGCTTGCTGACTTAATAATTCACAGTGCGATGGCACCGATACATCTAATTTTTTTGCCACTACGCCTTGTTGCTTCGCCAAAACTGCAACTTGGTTCATGGCTTCAAAGCGACCTGAAATAACGATCTGGTTATGTGCATTAATATTGGCGACAAAAACCTGTGGCGTTATTTCATAAACTTGTTTCACCCACTTCTCAACAGATGTGCGATCTGTACCTATTAATGCGGTCATGCCATATCCCGAAGGATAGGCGTTTTGCATAAGTTCACCACGATAGGCAACCAAACGAACAGCATCTTCATAGGCTAAAACGCCTGCTACAACTGCAGCTGACCAAGCACCAATCGATAGACCCGCGACATAATCAGGCATTAATTTTTCAGCAGTTAATAGGGCTGAACTCACCACACCTGAAATCAGTAAACATAGCTGTACTGAACGTGTCGATTGCAATGCAGCCGAGCTGTCCAACAACAAGACATCTTCTTTAAGTGCATCCGATGCACGCTCAAGGTATTCTTTAACCAGAGCCGTTTGTGGCAGGTCGTGCAGCATATTGCTTCTTTGCACTCCCTGTCCTGGATACACCCAAATCGAAGCCATGATACCTACTCCCTAATTCCATGGGTTTTCTACTAAAACAGCACCATCAGGACGCTTCAATAAAACTTTTCCATGATTCCCAGCCCAGTCTTTTAACGCCAGACCACCTTTTGGCAGTTGTAGCTGTATATCTACATTCAGCCCTGCTTGCTTAAAATTTTCGAGTAACGCAATTGCCTGCTTTTTGGCAAAAGGCTGTTCGGCTCGAATCAACAAATCGATATCGCTGTGCTGAGTGACGGTTTCAATGCCTGTTGCCAGTTCAAAACCGAAACTTCCTGTATATCCCCAATACCCTGAAAAACTTTTCATGATGTTGGAAATGCTCTGTAGACGTCCTGCCAAGTGTTTAAAGTGACTGGTATTTACTTGAGTCAGTACTTCGGGTTTAAGCTGTCTAGTAATGGCAGATCGTGGCATTTGCGTTGCATATCTTTGATGACGAAATTGCCCTCTTACACCCACCGCCACCTGATCTACAGAGGTCATTGCCCGTCGAACGACAACGGGATCGCCTCGTAGCAAAACATCTTTCACCCAAAGCGGAGCATCATCAGCCAAACAACTGACCGTCATGCCCCACAGTAAATCATGGGCTTCCAGCTCAAGTTTCATGACCATTGCTCACGCAATAATTCACGGACTTTTTTAGACATCTGACGATTTTGTCCGTGAAGTCTTTGTTCCAGCCCTCTGGACGGCTCAGCATGAATCTCTTTAAACGCTTGTTCTACAGCCAGCTTTGCCAATGAAAGATCATTCACTGTTGGTTGCTCTGGATTCTCAACCGATAAAAGTTGAGACAACAAACCAAGCGTTGCATAGCTCTCAATGTCATAGGCCATTGGAGGAATGCTTGATGCCAATTGCTCTAACTCATCAACCGACCGCAAAGTAACGCGTGCAGCAGATTCCTTACCCATTGCATGCACCATAACACCTGAATCTTTTAAGGCAATAATACGATTGGCTTGGTATCCATGTGCCAAGAAAGCACCCGACATTGACTTTCCAACCAATAAACTGACAATAGGATGCCCTGCTAATCTGGCTCTGGCATAGCGATCTACTGCACCTGCTAATGCTTGATGGATACCCAGCAATTCTTCACGGCGTCCATAAGCCTGACTAGGCACATCCACCAGACATAAAATGCCGCGTTTCATTTCAGTATTTGCATCGGCTTGAATCACGTCATCGACCGCTTTTGCCAAACTCCAACCTTCCAGCAATCCAACTTCACCTTGTCTTGCACGCGGGAACAGATTATTACTATCTGGAACAACAGCAATTACCCGTAGTGCTTGTTGACCGATCTGACCATCCGCAACCAAAACAGAAGCTGGAAAGCCTTCAACTACCTTAAAACCTTGCGTAAAAGCCTTAAACCAATCTGCACCTCGAGTAGATGCTTTTAATGTATCAACGGCGATATTCATGCTTGCTCTCCTTGATACAAAGCCTGAACCTGTGCTGGAGTAATTTGCTCGGCAGTATCGACTTGTTGTAGCTGCGCTAAATAGAATGCGTAATTTGAACTGCGATGTTGATGAGGCAAACCTTGTTGCAAATAATCAATCACTTGTTGACGGATTATATTGCGGTCATCATCCACATAAGCATCGGCCAAACCACTGGCGAAGCGCTGATTACCACCTGTAATACTCCAAATAAATGGACGATCTTTGGCGTTATATTCTTGTATGCCTGCTTCCTGCTCAATCACTTGTGGGCCATTCAGCCCCAATCTACCTTCTTGCGTCATCACAATATAACTGCATAATCCAGCAGCAATTGACATACCACCAAAGCACCCGACACTCCCAGCAACCACAGCAATCACTGGTTGATACTGACGTAAATTCACAATTGCGGCCTGAATTTCAGCAATTGCAGCCAAACCCAGATTTGCCTCTTGTAAACGAACGCCACCCGTCTCTAACAGTAAAATTGCAGCAGTAGGAATACCCTTAAGATTATCTTCAACCGCAAGCTCTAAAGCGCCCGCAATTTTGGCACCACCGACTTCACCCAAGCTTCCACCTTGGAATAAACCTTCAATTGAAATTAAAACCACTGGCTGTTCTTGAATAGAACCTTTTGCAATCACCACGCCATCATCGGCTTGCGGGACAATATTCTGCCGAATCAACCAAGGTGACATGATGCGTGCAAATGGATCAAGCAACTCTCGGAATGTGTCCTCATCTAACAATGCTTTGGCACGTTCCCTTGCGCTGAGTTCAATAAAATCCTGTTTATTTAACAAGCTCTCGATATCAGTCATGCGCAATCTCCTCTAATGCTTGTTCCAGACGTAAGCGAACCACGCCGGGGGTTGCACCAAAGTCATGAATATCAATTTTGACCGCTGGCGGTGTCTGTGCAGTAAAAATTCGTTCAAATAGATTGTGCCAACGTGCCGCACTACCATCTACCGAAGTGACGACATGAATAGAAGCTTTCCCTTTCTCGCCAGGTTCCATCAGAATTTCTAAATCACCCGAGCCCACACATCCTACTAACGCTTTTTTTACAGGTGGCTCTGTCGCCACAAACTCAAAATGAAGAGTTTCCATCATCAAAATCCCTCTTTATTTTTTAAAGTTGACTGCTCAACACGATCTATAAACAAGGTTGCTGCCAACAAATCTGCAGCACCGCCGGCAGAAGCTTTCATACGAAGCAGATCAATCTCTAAAAGATGCAAAGCACGTCGACCTTCCAAGCTGGAGCTTCCGCCCAAATCCAGTACTTGCTGTGCCCCTTCCTGCATACGCTTTAAACCCGATATTCCCGAGCGATAAAGCACGCAGGTATCGGTCAGGTCAGTCATCATGGCAAGCAAGGCATCTAGACGAGCGAACGCTTCTTTCATAGGTTTACTGCGACTTTGATAAAGCTGCTTTAAACCAAAATTCACAATCGTTGGAAAACCTTGTTGAGCCTGTTCTTTGGCGCCTAAGATGCCTAATTTCTTTTGTACCTGCTGACCATGACTTAAAGCCTGCTCAGGAATAAAACGATCTTCAAGCTGGGCAATCTGACCTGCTAACTGACATAGCTCAACAGCCGATAAATATTGTTGATTGGTACGTGCCAATGCTGCCGCCGTCACCATTAAACCCAAGGCCCAAATTGCACCGCGATGCGTATTGACGCCACCTGTTGCCAACATCATGACTTTTTCACCTTGGCGACCAATTTCACCAATGTCTTCACGCAAAGCTAAACAAACTTTTCCGTGATGCACTGCGGCTTGAGCCATCGTCTCGAACATCGGCTTTAAGCTTTTTGCAGAGCGCTCCATTAATTCCAAAGTCAGGTCATCATGGGCACCACTGCCACGGCGATCAACCAAGGCTGGTTTTGGTGTCAGATTCACTTCATCAATCAGAGCATCTACCGCCATCTCTGCCAGAAGCTGACTATCGCTGAGTGTTTGATATTGAACTTGTGCCATCATTACCAACTCCTGAATTTTGCAGGGGGTTGATATAGACCATCTGACCATGTCACCAAGTCGGCAATATTTTTCGCAGCTAACAGCTCACGTGTTGCATCGGTGCGGCGAATACCTAAATCTTCAGGGAATACCACTAGACCTTCACGCCTTAAACGCGCTGTCGTTTTAGGGTCTTGGCTTAAACCAATACTAGTCACGCCTGCCACCGCAGCAATCATGGCTTGACGTTCTTCTTGGCTACTTGCTTTATATAGATAAGCAATGCCTTCTTCAGTCAGTAAATGGGTGACATCATCGCCATAAATCATGATCGGTGCTAAAGGTAGACCTGCCGTTTTAGCCACATCAATCGCATCAAGACGCTCTACAAAAGTCGGCTTACCGCCCTCTTGGAAAGTTTCCACCATTTGAACAACCAACTTTTTACCACGTGCCAAATAGGTTTCTGTTTCATTGGTACCTTGCAAACGCATATCAAGCCATGCTGGCGTATCGTGACGACGTCCACGCGGATCATGCCCCATGTTTGGTGCACCACCGAAACCCGCCAAACGCCCTTTGGTAACAGTCGAAGAATGGCCCATGCTATCAACCTGCAACGTTGCACCGATAAATAAATCAACCGCGTATTGACCTGCCAGCTGACACATCATGCGGTTGGAACGTAATGCACCATCACGGCCTGTAAAGAAAACATCGGGACGAGCTGCAACATATTTTTCCATACCGAGTTCGGTACCAAAACAATGCACGCTTTCAACCCAACCTGTTTCAATCGCTGGAATTAGGGTTGGATGTGGGTTCAGAGTCCAGTTTCGGCAGATTTTTCCTTTTAAACCTAAAGACTCACCATAGGTTGGCAAAATCAGTTCAATCGCCGCAGTGTTAAAACCAATACCATGGTTTAAGGATTGCACATTATGCTTTTCATAAATTCCGCGAATTGCCATCATCGCCATGAGCACATGCACAGGCTTGATATGTTTCGGGTCACGAGTAAATAACGGTTCGATATAAAAAGGCTGGTCTGCCACAACCACATAATCCACCCAAGAAGCAGGAATATCGACGCGGGGTAACTCTGAGACGTCGTCAACCAGTTCATTCACCTGAACAATCACAATACCGTCGCTAAAGGCTGCTGGTTCAATCAGCGCAGGAGAATCTTCAGTACTTGGGCCAGTATAGATATTGCCATGACGGTCTGCCATAAAGCCCGCCGACAGCACCACATTTGGAATTAGATCGACCACCAAACGCGAATACAGTTCGATATAGGTATGAATCGCACCGACTTCCAATAAACCATCTTCAATGAGCTGGCTAATGCGCAAACTCTGTGGGCCAGCAAAAGAAAAGTCCAGTTTTCGAGCAATGCCTTTTTCAAATAGATCGAGATGTTCAGAACGACCAACGCTTGGCATGATCATATGCAGATCATGCAAAACATCTGGATTGGTTTGTGCTAAAGAACGCGAGAGAAAATCTGCCTGTTTTTGATTATTGCCTTCGAGTACAACTCTGTCGCCTGGTATAATCAATGTTTCCAAGACTTTAATAATGTCTTGAGTTGGAATGACCACACCATCGGTATATTGGTTTGCCATATCCAGCTTTAGCTGTTTAGCATGACGCCGCTTTGTCCATAACCGTTCTTTATTCTGAACTGAGCCTTCCATGTGTGCTTACCTATAGATCACAGTTTTATTCTGAATCTATAAAAGCGCTTTATGAAATTTTGATCAATCAACCTACAGTGCTGGTTATTAACCTGAGGTTAATGGTTGTTCAGCAATCGCTGTAATTACAGGATTAAGCCATTATTTATTAAAATATTTATGATGTTCCACTCAGAATCTGATATCCCAATCGGCAAATCAAGATACTCACCAGTATCAAGAATAAAATACGGATAAAGCCACTACCGTATTTTAGAGCCAAACGGACACCCAATAACGAGCCTGCAATATTGGCAACCGCCATCATCATTCCCAAGGCAAAAAGCACATGACCTGTCGGAATAAAGAAGCTGAGTGCTGCCAGATTGGTCATGAAGTTGCCGATCTTTGATAATGCCGAAGCATGTAAGAAATCGACCTGTAAAAAGCGAATGAAAAAGAAAATAAAGAAACTGCCCGTACCTGGACCAAAAATACCATCATAGAAACCAATCGCTAGACTACCCATCGCAGCCAGCACCAGTAACTTTGGCGTGATTTTTTGATCGACGTGCACTTGCCCGAATTGCTTTTTCATAAAGGTGTAAATCGCAATCACGATCAGCATGACCAAAACAATCGGCCTTAGGATATGGGTTGGCACCAAAGATACACAGGCCGCCCCAATGAATGAGCTGATAAAGGCAAATAGTGCAATCACACCGAGTAATGACCATTGCAATTTGACACGACGTACAAATGAAAAAGCCGCAGAACCAGTTCCGCAAATGGAGGCCAGTTTATTGGTTCCAAATAAGGTCGCAGGTGCTGTTTGTGGTAAGGCTCCCATCAATGCAGGAATCTGAATCAAACCGCCACCACCTACGGCAGCATCAATGGTTCCTGCACAAAAAGCAAAGAACACTAAGGTTAGAATCAGTTCCCATTCCATTGACGATACTCTTATAAATTTAACAAGCGTTTTGGTACTAGACGTTTTTTATCGGTGATTTCAGCCAAGCCTAAGCAGCGCTCTCCATCGAACACCAACACTTCAGCTGCGGCTTCATGATCGATATTACTTTCCTGACCATTGCCGAAATACTTTTCACGCCCTTCAGGCAATTGCACCCGAGGAAAATGCTCAACTGGTGAATAGACTGACAGTAATAATGCATCCCGCTCTTCCAAAGAAAGGCTTTCGAGATATTCAATGGTGTAACTTGGATTAATCTCAAAGTGCCCTGTTTGAGTACGATGCAATTTAGTTAAATGCCCACCACAACCCAAAGCCTCACCAATATCTTCACCTAATACACGGATATAAGTGCCTTTTGAGCAAGTCACATCCAATGTCAAACTATCTTCAGTAAAGCCAAGCAAAGTTAAGTTATAAATGGTGACTGGGCGTGCCTCACGCTCAATTTCGACCCCTTTACGCGCCAACTCATAGAGTGGACGACCATCACGTTTCAAGGCGGAATACATCGGTGGCACTTGCTGAATATCACCACGAAATTGTGCCAGAACTTGCTCAATATCTGCTTCTGTTAAAGCGGGCACTTCTCTCTGCTGGAGAATTTCGCCTTCAACATCACCTGTCGCTGTGGTTTGTCCTAATTTGACCGTGGTTTGATAACGTTTGGTTGAATCCAATAAATAATGCGAAAACTTGGTCGCTTCACCCAAACAAATTGGCAATAGCCCTGTTGCCAATGGATCGAGCGCACCTGTATGTCCCGCTTTTTGCGCATTAAAAAGTCGACGCACTTTTTGCAGCGCAGTATTAGAACTTAAACCTAAAGGCTTATTTAATAGGAAAACACCGCTCAAATGACGATAAGAACTTTTTTTCATAAAAGAAAAGTCAAAGCATAAAGGCCTATTTTAGCAAAACTCGGCCTAGGATTTAAAAAAGGATTGGCTTTTAGCCGCAAACAGACATAAAAAAATGCGCCAAAGGCGCATTTTTTTGCTTTACAACAAAGTTAAAATTAACCTTGTTTACGAGCTGGTAACTTTTCACGAATACGTGCAGCTTTACCAGACAACTCGCGTAGGTAGTAAAGTTTAGCACGACGAACGTCACCACGACGTTTCACTTCGATTTTAGCAACGATTGGAGAGTGAGTTTGGAAAACACGCTCAACACCAACACCGCTAGAGATTTTACGAACTGTGAAAGCAGAGTTCAAACCACGATTTTTCTTCGCGATTACAACACCTTCAAATGCTTGAAGACGTTCACGTTCACCCTCTTTTACTTTAACTTGAACGATAACTGTATCGCCCGGTGCAAAAGCAGGGATGTCTGATTTTAACTGTGCATTTTCAACAGCTTGAACTAAAGGATGTTTACCACTCATGTGGAATCTCCAATATGTGCGGGAGAGAAGAGGTCTCTGACACCGCTGGGAATAGAGGCTAAAGCGCATATCTCCCGTTTAACTTTCCCTTTAGAGCAAAATTGCCTTAAAGAGCCTATTTTTAACTTAAACCAAGTTTAAGTAAAACTCGAAGCAACGCTTCTCGTTGGGTGCGAAGACAAACTGATACCAGTTTAACCTTTCGAATTTTTTAGCCATTTAATTTGCTGTTTGCTCAACTCTACTTTTTCCACCAATTCTGGTCGACGGTCTAAAGTACGTTGATAACGCTGCAAAAAACGCCATTTCTCAATATTGGCATGATGTCCTGATTTAAGTACCTCAGGCACATCTAACCCTTCGAAACAATCAGGCTTTGTATATTGCGGACAATCCAATAAACCATCCACAAAAGAATCTTGTATCGCAGATTGCTCATCAGACATGACATTTGGCAATCGACGAATAATACTGTCGAGCAATACCATGGCAGGAAGTTCACCACCCGATAATACGTAATCCCCAATTGACCATTCTTGATCAACATAATGCTGGATTAAACGCTCATCGACCCCTTCATAACGCCCACACAATACAATCAAACCATCATAATCAACGAATTGTTGTACTGCCTGTTCATTTAAGGTTTTGCCTTGCGGTGACATATACACCACTGGCGCATGGACACAGCCTACTTGCATTGCAAGTTGTTTAGCATGGGTAATTGCTTGTGCCAAAGGCTCAGCCATCATCACCATACCAGGACCACCACCGAACGGACGTTCATCCACTCGTTTATAGTTGCCCTCAGCAAAATCTCGTGGGTTAATGCAAGTCACTTGCACGATGTCACGCTTTGCTGCACGCCCGCTAATCCCGTGCGCTGTAATCGCTTCAAACATTTCAGGAAACAATGTGATGACTGCAAAAAACACCGCAGACTCCTTTATTTTCCTGCTGCGCTACTTTCCCCGAAAGGATTAGTAGTCTACGCCCCAATTGACGTAAATACGACCAGCTTCAAGATCAACGCGTTGTACCACATCTTTATGCCAAGGAATCATTCTCTCTTCAGCATCAATGCTATCAGGCGTCGCTTTTACGACCATGACATCATTGGCACCTGTTTCAAACAGTTCATAGATTTGACCGAGATTGACTTCTTGTTCTTCATCATCAAGACCTAACACCGTTAGACCTTTAAGATCAGACCAGTAATACTCGTCTACATCTGCTTTTGGAAGCTGAGATTTGGCAATCCAGATATTCGCGCCAACCAGATTTTCTGCACCAGTACGATCATTCACGTCCTTTAATGCAACAACCAAGCCTTTGCCATGTGGTTTCCAACGTTTTACATCAATAGTTTGCCAACCTGCCTTGGTCTCAATGTACCAAGGAAGGTAGTCAAACATATTGCTCATAGGTTCTGTATTAGAGTAAACCCAGAGCCACCCATTCAATCCATAAGCTGAACGTAACTGTCCAATCTGAATACGATCTTCTGGCACATTCTGTGTCGATGTCATGGGCTACCTACTACAATTATGCAGTAGTTGCAGCTTTTTTAGCTTGAGCAGCTAAAGAAGCAACGCGATCTGAAGGTTGAGCACCTTGAGCAACCCAGTGAGCAAAACGGTCAGCATCTAAACGAACTTTTTCAGCTTTACCTTGTGCAGTTGGGTTAAAGAAACCAATACGCTCGATGAAACGACCATCACGTGCATTGCGGCTATCAGTTACAATGATTTGATAGAATGGACGTTTTTTTGCACCACCGCGCGCTAAACGAATAACAACCATGAGAACAACCTTATAATTTTTACGGATTATCCCTGCGCCGACCATCGGCAACACTTCAAACCCCTTTCATAGAGGGCGATATTCTACGTTATATTTGCCTTGAAAGAAAGATTAAATTTTGGGTTATCCACAGCTCTGAATTTAATTTATAAAATCTGCTGAGTTACCAGTCTTCTGTCTCATTACCGCAGCTTGATGCTGTCATGTTTGCAGCCGTTTTAGTCTTACATTTAAGACCTGTGCTGGTTAATAACAAGGAATAATTCCTCGGACTTTGACTCACGGCTTTTAATGACCATGCCTGAGTATTGACCGTTAATGTTAACGTGAATTTTTGGTTAGCACTCGTTGCTGTCAAAGGTAGAAGCAAGGTGGTGTTGGTTGCGCTAGGTACGGTGTAGTAAGCACCTTGATTCGTCGCGGTTCCTTTCAGCACAAAACCATCATAACTAAAATTGCGTGCCCGATGTTTTTCCAAGAGCTCTGCAACTTTAAGCATTTCTTGTTGTGCTGTAGATAAGTCTGCACGGCGGATATAGGTGTCATAACTTGGAATCGAAATCGCAGCAATAATTGCCACGATTGCCACCGTAATCATCAGCTCAATTAGAGTAAAACCTGTACAAGGTTTCCTCGTTGCACAAGCACAAATGCTCGGTTGGAAGTGGTAAGAAACACGAGGTCTTACCACTTCCGAAGCCACACATCGACATAACTGCATTTTATTCATTACGTTCATACCAAGTGAGTGGCACTAATTGACGACGCATGGTATTCATTGGAAGTTTACTATTCCCAATTTTATCTTTTGCATTTGGATTCAGTAGCTGACGTGTCAGACCATTTTTGTCACTTAAACCAATTCCAGCACCTACCATCGAATCCACAATCCCATGCCCTGCGCCAAAGCTCATAGTCACGTCTTTGATATCTTTTTCACAGACACCAAACGGTAAGCAGAAGCGCTGAACTGTAGTCGCACCATTGGCCTGAATTTTACAACCATTGCCTATAGTGGTATTTGGATTATAGACACTGGCATAAAGGCTCTTATTCATCACCACCATCTCGCTTAAAACCTTACTACCTGTTTGATTGGTGAGACTCACTTCATTACCTTGTGCATCAAGCTCTTTTCCAACCACAGTATTGGCCTGTGCATACCAACCATTAGGCAACATCGCTTTGACTTGTACTAGATTTTTCCCTTTCAAATCACTCGCAGTCAGCATCGCTTTAAGATCAGTTGGTAAGAGTTTAGGCGTGCTATTCCCCGTAGCTGTGAAATTTCTACGTACAACATCCTGATCAAAGAGGTTGTAAATTGTACTGCTTGAGCTTTTATCACTAAATGGAAGACTACGATTTCCCGACGCAATACTCACCACTGCAAGCGGTTGTTCATAACCATACACACTAAAGTTTGGAGCTTCATAGAAACGGCTTGTACTATCTTTAAACAGCACAGTATAAGCACCACAACTCCCTGCTTTTGTAGCAAAGTCTTTGCTTAGATCAATCCGCCATATCTGGCCACCCAGGTCACCAAAATAAAGATGGTCTGCCATACCGTCCCCATCACGATCTACCGCATTGATACGACTTACCACACTAAACAGATCTTTCGCTTTCAATCCATAACTTGTGCTATCTGGGTTACATGAGGTGCTTTGGCTATCTCCTCCGGCATACCAGATCAAATCGCCATTATCGGCATCAAACATATAGACCATACGCCCCTTGGTCGCATCCGTAATTGTAGGTACTGCTTTTTCATATTCCATGTCATAGCCACCACCTACCAACATCACACGTTTTGCAGCACCTTTATACATAATGGTGGTGATCGTCGGTTTAGACCAACTTTGTCCCATGGATGCCAAGGCAGTATTGATGGTGGTTTTATAGCTTCCGTTCGCTTGTAGACTGATAATACGGTTGTTATCAGGATCAATGTGAAATTTGAGTTTTGGTTGGCTGATATCACTCAAATCCAATGCATAGTAACTACGTCCACCCATGCGTAAACCGCCATAGGCAATTTGCTTACCTTTCGCGAGAACTTTACCATCTTTTTTAATTTCACCGACCGTTGCAACCACTTCACTACTGGTACTACCACTACTCATCGCTTTCATACCATATGCATATTCACTATAGGTTGTCCAAGCACCATCGATACCATAGGCCATATTTGCTTTCACACCAGACGGCTTATCCAAGAACGCTTTGCTCTGTTGCGAATTTTCTAGCATCTCATTAGGTACAAAAGCAAAAGTTTCCTCGCCAGTTTTGGCATCGACCACATGTAATAAACCTTGGGTTGTACCAAACAACATATAATCTTTGCGCTCTTTAATACTGTTATCCGCATTAAAAGTCGCTTCCTGAGTCAATTTAATCGGTGTCGAGTGCAGATTCATTCCCACCTGCCAGTTTGTACGATTTGCTTCAGTCAAATCAGCAGTTGTTGCAGCATTACCCACGTTGTAGCCCAATAAATTCATCAGTAAATAGCCTTTAGCATCTGTCTGAGTAGTCGTTCCAGAGCCACATTTCACATCTAGATATTTATTATCAATCGTTTTTAAACCACCCACTTCTGTAAATTGATAAGTTGTCGTATTTGCAATTTGTTGGCAATCACGGTTTATCAATACTTTACGCTCGGTAATAATCGGTTTAGTTGGATCCGAGTTATTCGTTTTATTCTTTAAATTTTTAAGTTTGGCGAGCACACCACCTTTATTCCAGTCTTGTACATCATAACTCGTTGACGCTGCGTCCCAGGCATCTTTGAGTTTATTCACCGAATTATCGCTTTCTACATAATATTTTTTAAAGTTACCTATCCAACTGGCTTTCTCAGTCGGTTCAAACATGCTTTTATAGACTTCATTCGTCATACGATAAGGTGTCAGTGGATCTTCTGGAAGCGTTTGCAAACCAATTGGGTCGCCATCTGTCACACCTAAGTCATCATGAAAATCCTTGATACTTTGTGCAATATTTTGGCTATTCGCAGCGTTATACCAACCACCACCACC
Organism: Acinetobacter sp. TUM15071; assembly: GCF_008980925.1. Classification (NCBI taxonomy): domain Bacteria; kingdom Pseudomonadati; phylum Pseudomonadota; class Gammaproteobacteria; order Moraxellales; family Moraxellaceae; genus Acinetobacter; species Acinetobacter sp. TUM15071. Next base: position 136,478 of record NZ_BKGB01000006.1, read on the forward strand.
TATTACTCCCCAGCGTGCCATATTTTTAATATCTTCTGGATTTCTTGGTAATAAACGGTCTAACAGACTAGTAATCCCTGTGGTTAAACCACTGCCGATCAAACTATTCGGCAATAAACCATCTAAAAGTGCACCCGTAGCACCCAATAAATCTCGTACTGCTTTCGGTACAATACCTGTTAACAGTTGATCTTGTGCCACATTGGTACTTGAGATTTGAGTTAGACCTTTGGTATCAGTACTATTTTCCTGCCCAGCAATATACGCTGGCAGTTGTAAAAATGAGCGATCCAAACCGATCACCGCGGTTTTAATTGGGTTGGCTTTTAATGCCCGAATATCGCGTGCATAAGCACCAATACACTGCCATGTTGCAAAATCAGTATTGTCATTTGAGTTCTTATTATTACCTAGCGTGGTCGACTTCAAATCTGTTGAATTACATCTAAAACTCCAACTATCATTCAAACGGCCATCTTTATATTGGACATTTAAGCTCTGATTATTATCCAATGAACGAGCCATCAAGCGTTCCATCGCAACTTTAGTCGCATCAGATTGACTGCCTTGAGGTTGCAATAAGGAGTCTGTCAAAGTTGGTGCAATCGTTGGCACCCCACCTGCGATCACCATTAAACCATTCGCATCACATTGTGGGGCTGTCGATGGAGGCTGATAAAAGTTGCCATTACTTTTAATCAGTGGGTTAATGCTACTGTTATTTTTTTGGCTGTCTTTAAAACCGCTATATTTGGCATCAACATCGGCACGATATTCATAAAAAATCTCTTGCCTCCCGACTTGTAAAATACCCAACAGATTCAATAGGTTCCCATCGACTTTTTTATAACCAGTGGTATTTACACCCAACAAACCTGCATATTTCCAATCAGCACAGGTCATGCCATCGGCTTTCCAAGCATTACACTCATAATCAGTCCATAGCAGTGATATACCCCCAAGCCCTAACAAAGCATTACGTTTAGCATATTGTCTTGCACCTGTCCCCTTGGTGGTGTTCCCCAATAGGTAGGCACCTGTTTCTGCATAGGTACTCGCCATTGGATTATTACCACCAAGCCCGAGCATGGTAAGCACATCATTTAAGGCATTATTGGTATTTTCCAGATTCAATAATTCACTAACTGCATCAAGTGGGTTACTTAAAATTTTCCCTAGTGTTGCAACTACATCATTGAGTAAACCACTCACCAACTTCGGTACAATCAAAAGTAGACTTTGTAAATTAAATTCACCTTTTGAATCCATATTTGCGCTAGCAATATAGTCAATCATATGTTGACGATGCGTCTGGGTTTTCCCGTTATAGAGATAAGTATCACTAAGTAATTTAGGTTCAAATACAATTGCACCAGCACGATCATTCACGGTTTGGTTATAAGGTGAGACCGATAAGCCGACCATAGTACTATCTGGGATTTGGTCGATATTAGGTAGACCACCCTCACCTTTTTTACCTTTCAGAACATCAGTGAGTGCCATTCGGACACGCGAATTCTTGTCATAGCAACGATAAATCCCTACGGTAGAGGAATTGGTAATTGATTTAAGTAAACTAATATCAATCAGCGGATCACAAGTGTCACGGATATATTGTTCAGCAGATAAACCCGTTTTCACCCCCAATAAGCCATTGAGTAAGTTATCTAATAACTTAACCGTTGCATCCGTAGTCACCACTGTACAAGATTGACGAGGGAAAGGATAAGCTGTACTTGGTTGTTCCGTTTTAATCTCTGCAATTGAATCGAGAATTCCTTGACCTTGACCATTGCCAAGCAAACCTTTCAAGATCGCTTTGTTGACGAGATCGGTCGCCTCTTTAGTCACATCGATTAGATCGGTCTGACCCGCAACTTTAATCCCCAAATTCAAGCCATTTTTACCTAGTACATCGGTAACACCCTGATCGATACACAATGGGTAATCCTTCACTAAATCTAAAAGACCAGCGCCCCCCATACTCCGAGATTGATCAACCATCAACATTAAACGCTTTTTATTCCCTGCTGCTGGCTGATAAATTTCGATATCGCTTGCAGATGCAACCGAAGAAAGTACAAAGAAACTGGACAATACCGTGCAGCTAAACAATAAACCTTTGATTTTTCTTCTTGGTTGATGCTCATTTCGGGTAATTTTTCTTATCTTATTATTCATGGCATTTCTCCCTTATGAACTCGAAGGTTCAAAGTCAGACAAGAAACGATATTCTGCGACTTGTATGTTATATATCGGTTTTTCTGTATTTTGTTTTAAACAAGTGGCAACATCGTTGGCGCCGTTATTGTCGATACTCTTGGTTAAACAACCTTTTTTAATATCATTATCTGCGGTAAATAAAGCATCAGAAGTAAGTAAACCCTGCATGACCGATACAACATAAACTCTTAAGCGAATATTGTTTTCAGTTTTAGCGCCAAGTACTTCCGTGCCACGAGAAAGATCAGCAAAAGGTGCTGTGGCAGAGGCCTCTCTTTTGATATAAACCTGAGTAACGACCTGTTTTCGACCACTTGACTGGGATGCTGTATCATTTGCTGCATTATTTGGATCAGCTTTACACGCACCGCCATTGGTTGCTATGGGTTCAAATGTTGAACTATTTAAACGATAACCTGCTTTGCCAAGCGCAAATGGATCTGTGCCTGAGAAACAAAAGACCAGTTCCGCATTTTTGTTATTTTCATTTTTAAAGAACCCGACAACACCATTGGCAGAGGCCAAATTCTGCTGAGTATTTGGATCTTGAAAATACATCAATGCTGTATCCGCATTTTGTGCCAATAATATTTGCATTTGATGGTTACTCACCAATTTAAGCGAGCTAATACTTTGCCGAATCGCCAGTGTGCCGACGATCGTAATCATCAGTACAATCATCAGCACTACAACCAACGTAGAACCGCGTTGAGTATCCATCATGTCCCAGCCCCCCCATTTGTACAGGTTGTGGTTTTACTACTATCACAACCTTCTGAAACCCAGCCCATTGCGTTTCTTAAAGAAATGGTTTGATCAACCGCTTGCCGTAAATAATTATCCTGAGAAGCTGGTGTAAGATTTACTTTGCTGCCAAGCACCTGAAATGGTTCTGTATTTCTTTGTTTAATCACAGACTGGTTGCCCGTCTTATCATCTGAACGGACCAACACACCAATTTGAATCGCATGAACATAAGGTCGAAAGGTCTGCACGACCCCATCAATATTTTTTTTAGTTGCAGTCAGTGCCATATAATTTTTAACGTCGGTATAAGCCAACGTACTATTTGCACTGTTTAAATCACCGTCCATGTAACCTAATCTGATCTGAAAAAAATCTACATTGGGTAAAATGACCTGACTTGTTCCCCATGCTAATTTCAAACGATCAGTTGGTGTCTTGCTATCAAGCGTCGCCTGTGTATATTGTGCAGCTTGACAGCGTAAAGATTGCCGCGTATCGGTTGATGTCGAACCAACATAATAACGCTGTATGACAAAGGTCCCATTCGCAACATCTGCACCAGAACAATCAAGACCACCTTGTGGTGCCTGATAACGAATAAGCAATTGATCGTTGGTTAAACCCGTTACATTGGCATTACCAAAACTAGTGACTTGGTTATTGGCAAAACAAGCTGCACAATTAAGGTCTATTTTTTCACCCACATTATTCGAGCTGAGTAAAATACCCGCATAAGCTGTTTGGTCATTAATCGCGGGAACTGGAGAGCTTAAGTTTGCTTTGCGAATATCATCAACAATAAAGTTCAACCCCAAACTCGCATTATCTTGAATATGCGCCATCGCTTTTTGCAGCTTATAACTGGTAATACCCGTAATAAAAAGCTGAATAGCAGCTGCCACAATCAGCAAACCCAATGTCAGTGAAATCATTAGCTCAATCAGCGTAAATCCAGCCTGAGCCTTACCATGTTTTAGATTTAAGAGGCCTGTTTTCATTTCAATATGCCTCCAAGAACAAACAATGTGATCCTGAAACATAAGCACCATCTTTAATACATGCTGAGATGCCTTGATCACCTGCTAAATTGGTCTGATCCCAAGCGACATAAATACATTGCCGGTTATTTCCTGTTGGACATTGATCGACAGCAATATTCATCCCATTATTTTTTGCTTCCAGTGCGGCATTCTGTAAATCTTGTAAGGCAATTTTTTCAGGTTTATCTGCTACAGTTGAAACATCAGTTTTAGGGACTTCAACCGCTTTCACCTTATATTTTCCAGCACGAGTGGCTTGCGGATTCGCTCGCATACGTTCTGCAAGATCACGTGCGATGGTTGTGGCCAAGACCTGTTTATTCGCCTCGAAGCTGGAATCGATTGCCCTTAACTGCAGAGCCGCAAAACCCAATACGCTGATTGCCAATAAAACCAGAGCAACCATTACTTCTACCAGCCCAACACCTTGTTGTTTTTGAATATTCATGTGCAGGCTCCTTCTTTGATTGTCGTATCTCCAATCACTCCAACCCGAATACAATAAGAAAGATTTTGTCTCTGTAAAATAAAGTCTTTTTGTGCTGCAAGGCTACCATTTCGTCTAAAGCTCAGACTGGTCGAGGAACTATTTGAATTGGTCACACCATTATCTAAACGTGCAATAAATATCCGCTGCGTTTCCACTTTTGGAATTGCAAGTGCAGTTGCACAATCATCTTCTGATAAAGACGCGAGACAGACTCCTGTACTTTGTCTCAACAAAACAGCCTGACTACGAGCTTCTGAAATTTTCATAACAAGTTCACGTGCTGAAGACTCAAGCTTTTGTTTGCTATACATCATCGCAAATGAAGGTGCCGCCATCACAGCGATAATCGCAACAATAGCGATCGTTACAATGAGCTCAACCAGAGTGAATCCTGAGCGAAGATGAACAAAGCTATGCTTTGTCTGAGCGCAAGATGGAGAACAATGTTCGAAGTTGGAAGGACGATGAGTTGCGCTTAACCCTACCGCAAATCGAGCAACCATGCTTCGAGCAGAAGACTGAACAAAATAAAGTTTTGTCCTAAGAAGTATAACTTCACAAGAATATGGAGCGCTTGGCTCTGCAGAGTGTGCTTGTTGCATATAGTCCTCCATATGCACAAATCTTTTTGTTTTAACGAGCATTTCAATTATTCTTAATAAGTTTTGATTCTACGTATTATTTTCACTTTACCTTGACAGGTATCTCATTCTTAAATCAGTAAAATCAAATCGTTATATTAATGAAATGAACGTTATTTTCGTGATTGTTTTCATGTTTAATACCAATTTCCATCTAAAATGCACTTAAATCCACCTTTAAGAGATAAAAGGTAGGTAACAGCAGACAAATGATAAATAAGTCACATTCATTAATTATTATTGTTAAAGATGTTAAATAATACATATGGATGAGTATAAAAAAAGCAAACATTCAGAATGTTTGCTTTTTAAAGTGTTCATAAAGGTGTTAAAGAGTTAGCGACCGTCCCAGTTACTGGTTGCTGATGGAACACATGCCGTACCACTATTTTTATCACTTCCTTTGGTCCAGCAGCGCTGCCCGCGATGGTTTAAAACCAGATGTCCATCCCCTATCTGTGCACCAGTTGGAGTGGCAGTCAATGTCCACGTGCCTGCAGTAACATTGGATAATGCCAAAGTATATAACGCTGCCCCACCCGAAGTTGGCAGTGTACCCGTGTGCCCAACATCAGCAATTGTGATCGGTGTACTACCATCGGATTTTAAAAAAGTAAAATTTGCTATTCTGTAGCGTTGCAACCGTCCAGCAAGTTCGATCATATCTGCCTGCGCATCAACACGCTTGGTTCTCCGTACATATTCTTGATATGAAGGGTAAGCAATCCCAGCTAAAATCCCAATAATCGCCACGACTATCATTAACTCAATTAGTGTAAAACCCCGGTTTTGCTTTACCATGTTGATTCAACTCCAGATCCTGAACAGTCCAAGGCAATCGTGGTATCCTGTCTTTTACAGCGTAAACCATTACTGTTCAGAACAAAACTCCAGTTTTTTGCATCAGCAGCTTGTGCTCGAATAATCCAACTTTGTCCATTAACGCCACTCGCGAAGAGCGTTTTTGTCGAATCATCACCATCTTGCACAGTAATTGTATATTTGATTGCTGTGCCTGTCGCGCCAGCAGGTAACACCACTTGATTCGTCGCTGGAGAAGCATTGGCTATGGTCGAAAAGTTAATATAATTAAAATTACGGCTTTTGTGCTTTTCCAGCTCTGTTGCTAAGCGCTGTATTTCTTGCTGCGCTTGAGAAGCCTGAGCACGGCGGGCATAGACCTGATAACTTGGTATCGCTATTGCCGCCAAAATAGCGACAATAACCACCACAATCATCAGTTCAACTAAAGTAAAACCCCTCAGTGGAGTGAATCTATTCTTTAACATGACTCATTCCTATCTTGAACGTTCATACCAACGCTGAGGGATCAGACACATTTTACTACTGCCTGCCGAGATAACGCCATTATTCGTCATCGCTCCACGGTTACCGGTTGAAACACAGTAATTTTTATTGTTTTTCCCATCTCCTGGCCCAGGCCCACCGTTTCCACCCCCACCACCGCATTCTTGTTTGGTCGGATCACAATCAGCAGTATCATCCACAACCGCAGTATATTGAATGCCTGCACCTAATGAACAGCCATCACCTGTACTACAAGCAATACCTGAACCTGATGCCACAGTCTTGTCACATTGACCATATGGCATACAGAACTGATTTAAGAAACTTTCACCTTTGACACCAGCGCCACAGTCTCCCGATAAACCAGGCTTACTTCCATCAAACGTCGAGACAAACAGGCGATTATTTATAGCAATGGGTGTGGCAAAAACTTTAGCACTTTGTAGTTTGTTGGATTGAAAACGATAAAACCATCCTTTCTTCGCATAAGGCGCAACCAATGTTGTATTGTCATTTCGATTGCTTGCTTTAACTTCGCCTAAATTGCCATTGTCTAAATCTGCTGTCGTCACTGTCATCGTTGTATAACTATAACCAGAATTATATAAATTACGGGCAGCTACATCTTTATCATAAACATTATAAACAGCATCATAATCATAACTGGTAGTGCCAACCGTATAATCCTTCAAAGGTGTACTTCTGTTTCCGCTACCAATTGAAACGACTGCAAAAGTCGTTCCTGCATAATCATAAATTGAAAAAGCTGGCATTTCATAGAAGCGAGGACTTGTACCTGTAGTTCCAGAAGCTTTATGTAAGTTCAACAATAAACGTGGTGCCTTTGCAAAACTTGTAACTGAACTGGCTTTATTATCTAAATCGATACGGAATAATTGTCCACCTAAATCACCAAAATAGAGGTGATCAGCTAAACCGTCACCATCACGATCTTCGGTGCGAATTTCACTGACTACACTATATTTCAGATCATCTGATTTTAAACCAATTACCCCAGTTGTTGTATTGGTAGCATTGGCACTCGCCCACCACAACGGCGTACCATCATCAGCATCAAACATATAGACACCACCACCAATCTGATTGGTTTGATTATATGTATCACTTTCATAACCGCCATTATTGGCATTACCATCGGTGCCACCAGCATCGTATCCTCCGCCTACAAACATTACACGTTTACGCTTGCCGGCCCAGTTTACCCAGGCAATAGTCGGTTTTGACCAACTCTGCCCCATTTTTGCCAGTTCAGAATATGCCTTACCTGTTGGATTAGTATTGTTATAGACTTTTCCTTCTGCAGGAGAAATCTGGAACTTTAATTTAGGATCATCTATATTTTGCAGATCTAAAGCATAGTAACTTCGACCGCCCATACGTAAGCCACCATACACAATTTGTTTACCTTTCTGGTTGATTCCTTTACCAGAACCAACAGTTAGGTTACCAGAACCATCTATCACATACTCGGTATAGGCAGTCCAAGGCCCATCAATCCCATAATAAAGATTTGCCATGCCGCCGGTTGTCGTATCATATTTTTGGAAAGCTTGTTTTTGTTTCTCAATCATTTCATTCGGGACGAAAGAGAATTTTTCTTCACCTGTTTTAGCATCTACGACATGCAATAAACCCTGTGTCGTACCAAATAGCACATAATCTTCACGATTTTCTGAGCCTACAACACCCTTGGTATAAGTCACCTTGCCTTTATTGGTTACCAGCAGTGGGGATGAATGCATGACTGCACCAATCTGGCGTAACTCAGGTGCAGAGCTAAGTGAGGTGGCTGTAATTGTATTCGGATTTGCCGCATCAACCCCATAACCTAAAAGTAACATCAGATAACCACGATTTGCATCATTTCGATAAGTGGTATCAGTTAAATCACCACTCGTCACACGTCGTAAACTTGAACCAGTAACAAATGTTGCAGAAGTGCCTGTTCCACTTGCAATACGATTGGTTAATAATTTACGGCTTTCTGTCGCCTCCCCTGCAGCAATTTTTAATTTTAGTTGAGACCAGGCTCCTCCTCTAAGCGCAAACTTGGTACTTCCTGAGGTATTTTCATCCGCATCTTTAATTGCTTGTTCAGTACTTACCGCCTTAGACCACAAGTCATAGTTATCGACGATTCGTCCGGTAGTATCCGTAATTTTATTACCGCTTTTATCTTTTAAAACGCCACTAATAACATTGTATTTTTTCAGGTTTCCAGCCCAAAGTTGATAAGGTTTATCCGGTGTGGGTTGAAACTGGGGGAAATAAGCCTGTTTTTGTAACACAGCAGGATTCAAACTATCTTTAGGAATAGTAGGTGAACCCGTCGTGACTGCAGGAATATCTGTGCCGAGCTCGCCCAAGAATGCATTTACACTATCGACAACGTCTTGAGAACTATTACCAGAATACCAGCCACCTTCGCCAATAATCCCCCAATAAGCTGCTCTCTTTACATTGGTATTAATGGTTCCTAAAGCATCAATATTTTGCTGTTGAGTTTTGGCTTTGTCGTAAGATGAAATACCATTAAAGTCACTACCAAATCCAACAACTGCAGTTTTAAACTTTAATCCAGCAGGATTCTTAGCAGGATCAAGTAAAGAGGCTGAAAGCTTATTTAAACAATCATAACTAGTATTATCACAAGTAAAACTCTGCCCATTTAAACCTAAGGCGCCTTGCATAAGAGGCAAAGAATCAGAATCCTGCGAAGGTTCACCATCAGTTAAAACATATACGCCTTGGCCACTACATTTTTTTATGTCATCGGTCTGAGTTAATGAAGCAGGCATTTGGTATAGGGTTTTATCAGTATTTTTTGTATCGCTTGCAGAATAAGCAAATCCGGAGTTGCTGTTGGTAATATTGATGATACCTGTATAGTCATAACAGGTTTGATTTTGATAGCTACTGCTATTCAACGAAACGCCAGTCTCCGAGCATTGTGTACGGCTACTGATTGAACTTCCTGAAGGTAAACTCAAAGACGTACTCCAAGAGTTCCATGAAGTACATTTTGAATAATCTGAATTATAAGTCTTGCAATCTCTTACATACAAAGTCCATGGGTAAGAGCTTCTTGAACGATATTCATAAGACTGATAATACGGCATATCAGAAACCGTTCTTTGCCTTGCCTGCGTCGTTCTACCCATTAAATAGGCAACGGTTTCTGCATAAGAACGGGCTGTAGGTGTATTGGTCCACGTATCAAATCCAGCAATAGTATCAATTAATACCTGTCTTTGAGTTTTCGATCCAACCAGCGCGCCTAACTTTCTAGCTGGAACTAATACAGCACCTGAGTTTTGATAATTTTTATTACTGTCTACCGCTCCAAGCGTAGATAGCCCCAATACTTTGTCATCAGTAATACGTGTTATTCCCTTTCCACTATTGCCATAAAGTAAATCCATCATCCCATCTTTTAAGCGAGTAATCCGATCATAATATTTTGTACCATTACTCCCCAAACACCAGGATCTGACATATTTAGGTCCACCAGAAATCGGTTGCTCTGTGGCCTGACTACGACCTCGATCCGAAACTCCGCTCGGCAAATCACATCCATAGCCACTAGTGGTACTATTATATCGGCTCATACTTCCCGAAATATCTAGCATAAACATCAAGGAAATCTCACCCGACTTGGCTTCCTGATAGATGTCAATATCACTGGCTTGAGTAACACTGGTACTCACCACTCCTGTAAACAACCCTGCAATACTCATGGCGAGTAATTTTTGACGATAAAATGTGGTTTTACGATTCTGTTTCATATTTTTATTCATCTCGTTTTACTCCCCCATTTAAGAGAAATTCTGAGTTATGTTGTATTCACTTACTTGCGTTGTGAAAGGCACATTTAAACTGGTTAGACATTCCGTAACGTTTTTCAAAGGATTATCTTTTACCGCCACAGCATTCTCATCAATTACAGGCGCAGTCGTCCCATCTGGAATAGTGAGCTCACTCATATGTTCCTGTAAGCATGTATTAATCTCTGAACGGTCAACATTGGTTAAACTGGGCATAAGCGAAACAGCAAAAACTTTGACTATTTTTGCATCTTCAATTTGTCCTGTTTTGTGATCCACGCCTTTTGGACGACCATAAAAAGGAATATTCTGAGTTACTGTTGAAAACTTTACTGCAACCTGAGTCATGACTGTTTTACGGCCACTAGTAAACCAGTTCCCACTCGTATTGGCCGCATCACAATAGCCATCTGATCCCAAACTGTTATTGGTAGGCTTCTTCGCTCCATCTTCCCAAATCATCAAACTGGCACGATTCAAATCAAAGAAACTGGTTTGATCACCACGGAAACAAAATACAAGCTCTTTATTCTTATCATTTGCACCGCTGATATAACCAAACATCCCATTGGCACCCAAACTTTGAATCAGCTGATCCGCTTCTTCAATATTAAAAAAAGTGGCATCCGAGTTCTGCATGACTAGCTGCGAGACTTGGCTATTGGTTGCAATATTCAGTCCCACCATACTTTGCCGGATCGCAAGTGTTCCGATCACGGTTATGGCCAATAAAAAGATCAACACAACAATCAAGGTTGCGCCAGTTTGATGCTGCCTCATTGTCCACGCTCCCCAATAACGTTACGTAAAGCAATCGTTTGCGCTACGACCTGTCTTATATACTTAGGACTACCTGCTTTCGGTTTTTTAACTATGACCTCTTGGTCCAACACCCTAAAAACCTGGTCATCATTAATACTGTTTTCTTTATTAACCGCTTGAGCCGAGCGCGCCAATATACCGATTTGTACCGCCACAATACGAGGACGCGGAGAAGGCAAAGCCATATAATCTTTAAAGGTAATATAGCGACGGCTAGCTCCTGGTGCAGTTACACTATCATCTTGAATGTTGAGTAAAACTCTAAAATGATCAACGCGTTTCATGATGATTTCACCTGCATCCCCATAGCCTGTAACCGCCATGGCAGGTAATGGATCTGTAGCGTTTACTGCTTTAGCTGGCTCAACCGGATAGCGTCCAGCATCACAAGCCAATGCCAATGGCTGGTTAGGTTCATTTTCGTTTTTATTATTATCAGCTCTTAAAAAATAACGCTGAACGATAACTTGTTGTCCAAACTCTCCCCCTTTAGCAGGTTGAGTCACAGGGAAATTGAGTGCGTTCCCTTCACAATCGTATCCCCCACTCCAGATTGTTCCTGCCGAATTGAGCACATATTGCGGTACATACTGGATCACCAATTGATCACTTAAAATATCGCTGCCAGATAGCTGAACATTAGAAGGTGCTATAGCACTTCCAGACAGAAATTTAGCAGCGACATTACTGCCGGTAACTTGCCAGAAAATATTACTTAATGGCGTATCTTGAGCATCCTTCTGGGCATTTGTTGAGGAAGTTAGGACGATTCCGCCATAAGCAGTCTGGTCATTAATCACTGCTTTAAAATTGTTTAGATTTGCCAAACGGATATCTTGCGTTAAATAGTTCAAACCAAAGTTGGCATTATCCTGTATGTCTGCCACCCCCTGCTGCATCGATAAACTTTTTTGTCCCGCTAAAAATAACAGGATGGCAGCAGCAGTGATAATCAAGCCCAATGTTAAAGAGAGCATTAATTCGATTAATGTGAAACCTGCTTGTTTTATCATTTTAATAGGTCTCCATAATCACACAGGTGGAAACCGGGTTATATGCATTACCATTGGTACAGTCCCCGCTCCCTGTGCCATCAGTCGCACTTGAGTCCCCCCAAGCCACATAAATACATTGGCGATTATTGGTATTTTGACAGTTCATAATATTCATGGTCATACCTAAAGAAGCGGCTCTAGTAGCGACCTGCGCAATGTCAAAATCCGCCAATTCTTTATCTGTACAGATGTTTGCTCCTACACAGTTTTTAGTTGATGTTTTTTGCTTATCCGGTGTTGAAAGCTCAGTTTTGTACACACTAAATGAATTACGATTTACCCTGATCCGCTCAGCTAAATCTCGGGCGAGCGTTATCGCCTGTACACGGGAAGTACTTTCAGCACTGGCTTCTAATGAACGATACTGCAATGTCACAAAACCCAAAACTCCAATAGCAAGTACTAATAGAGCAACCAAGATTTCAACAAGACCAACACCACGTTGATGCTTTAAGCCTTTCATTAACATGCCCCATCTGTTGTTTGTTGAATGGTTCCCATACGTGAAATACTGACTGTTTTCGATTTATCGCCAGAGCTTTTATTGCAGATTTCAATACTGGTATCACTATTTACAGGAATACATTTTGCAGGTGTATTTCCATCTAAAGCACAGACCCCGCCCGTTAAATTAAAATAGATAGAAGTCGTAGAACCGGACTTTAAAACTGCTTTACCTACTGGCATCCAATTAAGTTGAGACTCTGTATTTGCCCTTGGTGCGTATGTAGAGTTTGATTTTAATAAAACTTCTACCTCTCTTCTTTCTTGTACGGCTTTTGCTCTTGCCTGATTTAAGGTCAGGATTAGTTCTTGTGTACTTTTATTAAAGTTCTGGGCAAGCATGATATTGTTAAATGCTGGCACCGCCATCATCGCAATCACAGCCAGCACCGCAACCGTCACCATCAATTCAATTAAGGTGAATCCCCGAGTTTTCCCCATTTCCCCAGCACCCAATTTTTAAAAATTCACTACTCTATCTTAAATTTTATTTTTACATAACCAATACAAAGCAGATAAGCACTAAAAAAAAACGGATGGAGTGTCATCCATCCGTTTCCAGTTCACATTTTTCTAATAAAATTAGGCTTGTATCACCTGTATACGCAACTCTTTTGGTAGACTAAAAGTGATATTTTCCTCTCGTCCTTGTAATTCTTTGGGTGGTGTTGCACCCCAATCTTGTAAACGCTGAATCACTTGTTTAATGAGAATTTCAGGTGCTGATGCACCCGCAGTGACACCAATTTTACTCTCAGCTTTAAACCAATCTTTTTCGAGCTGATCTGCATTATCGACAAGGTAGGCCGACTTACCCATACGCTCAGCTAATTCACGCAACCGGTTTGAGTTTGATGAATTCGGTGAACCCACCACCAAAACCACATCACACTGCTCAGCTAAGTCACGCACCGCATCTTGGCGGTTTTGTGTTGCGTAGCAAATATCATCTTTACGTGGACCTTGAATCATTGGGAATTTGGCTCTCAAAGCATCAATTACTTTGGCCGTATCATCAATAGAAAGCGTTGTTTGGGTAACAAAAGCTACTTTATCAGGATGGTTCACCATCAATGCATCGACATCGTCTTCGTCTTCAACTAGATAAATTGCCCCACCTTTGGTTTTATCATACTGTCCCATGGTGCCTTCAACTTCTGGGTGACCTTCATGTCCAATCAGAATGGCTTCGGTTCCTTCACGGGCATACTTGGTCACTTCAATATGCACTTTGGTCACCAACGGACAAGTTGCATCAAATACTTTTAAACCACGACGATCTGCTTCTTGCTGTACTGCCTTTGATACGCCATGCGCACTAAAAATCACAATGGAATCATCAGGGACTTGATCCAGTTCATCCACAAAAACAGCACCACGCTGGCGTAAGTCATCCACCACAAATTTGTTATGTACCACTTCATGGCGTACATAAATAGGTGGGTTAAAACATTCCAGTGCCCGATTGACGATTGCTATAGCACGGTCAACACCAGCACAAAAGCCTCGTGGATTGGCCAACACGATTTCCATAACATCCTCTCTCATCAACTGAATTTTTACACCAAACTATTTCGTTTAATGGCACGCTACACTACAATAGCCAAGATATTTTATCATATTCAGGAAAAATATCATGTCGGGTCTCTTGTTTGTCGTTTCTGCAGCCTCAGGAACAGGCAAAACATCTTTGGTCAAAGCCCTACTCGATCGAGTCAGCAACCTCCACGTTTCTGTCTCACATACTACACGTGGTCAACGTCCTGGTGAACTTGATGGTGTTCACTATCATTTTACCAATAAAGAAACCTTTTTAGCACAAGTTGAAGAAGGTGGTTTCATCGAGTACGCAGAAGTATTCGGAAACTATTACGGTACTTCACAAGCTAAAGTAAAAGAACAACTGCAGCAAGGTCATGATGTTTTACTTGAAATTGACTGGCAAGGTGCTGAACAGGTACGTCGACTATTTCCTGAATCAAAACAAATTTTTATCCTTCCACCAACACAATATGATTTAAGACAGCGCCTTTCAAATCGAGGCACGGATTCTGTTGATGTGATTGAACATCGCCTAGGATGTGCCGTTGAAGATATGCGTCATTTTGCCAGTTTTGACTACGTTATTATTAATGATGATTTCAATAAAGCGGTACATGATTTAGAAGCGATCATCACTGCAAACCGTTTGGTCACCTTGCAACAAAGCAATCGTCATCAACAATTAATTGAAAACTTAATTACCCTTAATCGCGAATAACTTGAGTCTTGTATAAAAGCCTTTTATAATACTCAGTCTTTCAAATGTAATGTTCAAACGAGACAACTTATGGCACGTGTAACCGTTGAAGATTGTTTAGACCACGTAGATAACCGCTTTGAGTTAGTACTGGTAGCGAGTAAACGTGCACGTCAATTAGCACGTCAAGGTATGGAACCAACTGTAGAATGGGATAATGATAAACCAACGGTTGTTGCATTACGCGAAATTGCGGTTGGTCATGTGACTAAAGAAATTTTAAAACAGCGCGATCAAGACTACCAAACATCAAATCTTGATATGGTACTGTCTACAAATTCATTAAACTTAGAAGGTTTCACTTTCTAAATCGAATTTGTTCTGTGTAAAAGCCCATTGTGAAGACTCTGGGCTTTTTTCTTTCTTGCAAAATTCGGTGCATATTGATAAAAGCAATATCCTTCATTGAAAAAATTTACGAGTTTTTATAATGAACAAATTGACAAGTTTAGCAATATGCTTTTCATTAGAGGCTAGGGACAAGGTTTATGTTTCACGCCTAGTTTTGCAGAGCCCTAATCGCTCCCGATGTATTCGCGATAACGCAATGCAAGGTTGAAATATCAACTAGCCCGATCATTACTGAATTCATGTTATAAAAGGTGTTATATGCCAGGCGAAGAGGTCAGCCAAGCCAAGCAACAGCTCAAAGCAATTATTGAAGCCTATCTCCAAGATAGCGATGTTCAACGTGTGCTTGCTGCCTGCGATTTTGCTGATTTAGCGCATAGCGGTATTACGCGTAAAAGTGGTGAGCCCTATGTACTACACCCGATTGCAGTGAGTTGCATTTTGGCGCACATGCGTCTTGATGCTGATACACTCATGGCTGCCTTATTGCATGATGTGATTGAAGATACTGAATTTACCAAAGATGAAATTGGACAAAAATACGGTTTAGTTGTTGCTGAACTCGTGGATGGTGTCACCAAACTAAGCCATTCCAGTGATAAAGAATATAACAAAGCAGCATCATTCCGAAAAATTTTACAAGCGACTCTACAAGACCCGCGTGTCATTATTATTAAACTGGCTGACCGCTATCATAATATGACCACCTTGGGTGCTCTTCGTCCTGACAAACGAGCGCGTATTGCGCAGGAAACACTTGATGTTTTCGTCCCGATGGCACGTCTTGTCGGTATGAATGAGATGGCAGATAACCTTGAACATCTGTGCTATCAAAATCTTGATTTAGATATGTTTAATGATGTGCAAACTGCATTATTAGAAACCAAGCCTAGACGTTGTGAATATCAGGCAATTTGGGAACAAAAACTCTCTGACTTATTAAAAACCCATGAGCTAAAAGGCCGAATTAAAAAGAAAAATAACAATATCGAATTACTTCGCCATTTCGTAAAAAATGAAATTGATCTCAATGAACTCAGTCATAGCCATGCTTTTGAAATTATTTTACAAAGCATCGCCGATTGTGACCGTTTAGTTGAAGCACTCAAGGATAATTTCCAAGTTTTACAATATCGAGATCATATTCGCCGCCCTCTACCAGGTGGTAACCAATCGCTCATGATCAAGCTGAAAGGCGAAAAAACAACACTGTCTCTGACCATTCAAACTGAGCTAATGCGTAAAGCAGCTCGCTTTGGTGTTGTACTTGGAGAGAATGCCCCCCAAGCCTGCCGTTCAGCAATTCAAGCCTCGATGCAAAACTTGAACACATTGATTGATAGTGGTTGTGCTAAAACCACATTTAGCGATTTACTCGATTATTTACACCAAGAAAAAATCTGGGTGTATACACCACATGGTCAACTGCATGAATTACCGCAGGGTGCAACCGTGGTTGATTTTGCTTATTCTGCCAGTCTATTTTTAGGCAACCATGCAGTTGGGGCCAAAGTTGATGGTGAGATTCGCCCTTTGTCGACACCGCTACATAGCGGACAAGTGGTCGAGATTATCACTGATGTACTCGCTACCCCAAATCCAGATTGGCTCAGCTTCATCAATACACAAAAAGCACGCCGTGCACTGCAAAATATACTCCGTGAACAAGACATTGAAGAGCAGCGCTTAGTTGGACAACAGGCACTGAATCGTGCATTGAAACTGTTCCAGCGTTCCATCAATGATCTTTCCCCAACTGATTGGGTTAACGTCCTCGAGTGGCGACACTTAAGCAGTAAGGATACGTTGTTCGAGCAGATTGCTGTGGGAGATCTATTACCACAGTTGGTCGCAAATCATCTATTTGCTCAGGACTACCATTCACAACATCAAGAAGTATCTGATCGTTTGATTATTGGTACAGAAGGCGTTGATGTAAAATATGCGCATTGCTGTAATCCTGTACTGGGTGATCCAATTCAGGGCCATCTGTCACGACGAGGCTTGATCGTACATCGTTCCCGTTGTCGCAACTTATTACATGAACAACATCTACATCCTGAAAATATCATGCCTCTACATTGGCAATCTGAAGAAATTGACGATGTTCGCTTCAGTGCTTATCTTTGTATTCATATGGCCATGAATGATGAACAAATTTCTGATTTGATCTATCAATGTCGAAAAGCAAAGACTGGCGTAGAAATGGTTCACTCTCAAGACCAAAAAACCTATGTGAATATTGTGGTGAGTAACCGTAATCAAATCGCACAGATCATTCGCGACTTAAGAATGCATTTTGGTTTTCCGCGTATTGAGCGCTTAAATATGCCAATCGTCCAGCCTGAGGTTGCAAAATTAGCGACAGCTAACTAAATCTCACTGCAGATATTCAGTGAATAAGCTACAGCATTTAGAGATATAAAAATCCTAACAATCAATCGATGCAACAGCGACTACACAGTATTCAGCACTTTCGCGCCTACACTTTTGTGTTAAAGTCACATGGTTTAAGATAGAAAAACCACTTAGGAGAGCTAAATGTCACGCCAAGTTATTCATACTGAACACGCCCCTGCTGCTATCGGAACATATTCTCAAGCAATTCTTGTTGGCAATACGCTCTATCTTTCAGGCCAGATTGGTTTAGATCCGTACAGTATGGAACTTGTAGAAGGCATTGAAGCTCAAATCCGCCGCGTATTTGATAACCTGAAAGCAGTTTGTACTGCTGCAGGCGGTAGTTTGGCTGACATTGCAAAACTCAATATCTTCCTTACAGATCTGTCTCACTTTCAGTTGGTGAATCAAATCATGGGCGAATACTTTGCTCAACCTTATCCTGCACGTGCTGCGCTGGGTGTTGCAAGCTTGCCTAAAAATGCGCTAGTTGAGATGGATGGGATTGTCACAATTCCATAAATTTTAAATATAATTCAAAAACTTAACCTCAAATATATTTCTAGACTATAAACCACCCTTGCGCAGAAATCCGAGCAGCACTCGGATTTCCGCTCATGTGGTATTTTTTTATTCAAATTCTCAATAAGAATATACGCATTGTTAGAATGAAATTCATTGACAAACGATAATAATTATCAATAATATCAATTATCGCATTTATATTTGTGGCTCATTCCCATGTATGTTTGTTTATGTCGTGGAATTACAGATCAGGATATCAAAGACGCCGTTGCAAATGGCGCTGAAAGCTATCGTGAAATCCGTGACCTACTCGACCTAGGTACATGTTGTGGTCGTTGTGCTCCTGAAGCTCGTACAATTATCAGTGATGAACTGGCTGAAATCGCTGCACGCATCTCTATAGCTGCTTAATTTATTTTTTAAATAATTTCACACAATTTCAACTCGTTTTTACGACTCCACCGCTTTTTGTAGAACTTTAAAAGTTCCTCATTAAAGCGGTTTTTTTATAAAAATCATAACAATATTAGGATGTTTTTGATTGTGATTTTCATTTGCCGTTCTATAAACTACTCGCCAGATGATTTTTTGTTGACTAAAATAATAAAAATTGCCTGAGTCAGGTTCTGTTGAGATTTTTCAGATGCTTGCAACAAAGGCTATTCTTTAGATGCCACTTGGCATCACTTAGTGTTTTTGGAGTAAGCGCAATGAAAGGCAATCGTGAAGTTATTAACCAGCTTAATCAGGTGCTTTACCACCATTTAACAGCGATCAATCAATATTTTCTACACTCGCGCATGTTTAATGATTGGGGAATCGAACAACTCGGTTCGGCCGAATATAAAGAATCTATTCGCCAAATGAAACATGCAGACAAAATCATCGAACGTATTTTGTTTTTAGAAGGTTTACCGAACTTACAGCATCTAGGTAAGTTGTATATCGGTCAACATACTGAAGAAGTGCTCAACTGCGACATTCGTAAAGTTAAAGAGAATATTGAGGCAATCAAGCAAACGGTTGAACTTGCTGAAGCGGAACAAGATTATGTAACCCGTGACTTAGTTCAAGAGATCCTAGAGAAAGAAGAAGAGTATTGGGACTGGCTCGATACCCAGCTTGATTTGGTTGAAAATGTAGGCATTGAAAACTATATTCAAAGCCAGATTTAAAAAACATTCCAAATAAAAAACCAAAGCATTGCTTTGGTTTTTTATTTGGAAAGGTCAAGTTCAAGATTTTTTTGCTTGCGCCTTTTTATTTAATTCAATGATCTCTGCCAGACTCACCTTCTGTTTATACAACTGTCTCAAGACTACCAACTGTTGCTCAGCTTCAGTCAACTTCTGGTTATAAACCAGTAACTGCGCATACTTCTTCAAGTTATAAGGTGTTGCTTTATTCTTGACCATTTCCCCAAACAGCCTTAAATCTGCCTCTGACATCATTGTTTTGGGATTTAACGCAATCCAGTCCAGGCGCTGCTGAAACTGGGT
Organism: Acinetobacter sp. TUM15071; assembly: GCF_008980925.1. Classification (NCBI taxonomy): domain Bacteria; kingdom Pseudomonadati; phylum Pseudomonadota; class Gammaproteobacteria; order Moraxellales; family Moraxellaceae; genus Acinetobacter; species Acinetobacter sp. TUM15071. Next base: position 156,227 of record NZ_BKGB01000006.1, read on the forward strand.
CAGTAGTAAAATTTTTGAACTGCCTAATATCTCAGCTGTGGGCTGTTTATTTTTAAAGAGCAAACGGCTATTGTCCTGAAACAGCTTGTAATCACGCCAAATCAGTAATACCACGATAAGTGAGAGTATCCCAATACAGCGAATGACATTCTTATTAACCATCACGCCTTTTAATTTTGGTGTCTGCGCCTGAATCAATCCCAACAAGAAACCCATTGGAAGCAAGAAATAGGCGTAACGTTGCGGGAATTCCAACATGGCATGAATGAGAATTGCAACCACCATTAGAATTGCAATAATTGAGGTAGTGTCTTTGGCATTTTTATTTAGCCAGAAGAGCCATAAGCTTATATACCCAATAATAAGAAGTCCAAGTGGTACACCATTCCAGACCAGAATATCGAGTAGAACATTATGTGCGCTGTTAAACCAAATCTGCACAGTATTGAAATCAATACTTTCAAAAACAGCAATACTGGTCTGGTTCCAACCATAGCCAAGCCAGGGTCTCTCAGCAATTGCATGTAATATCTGCACCCACATCCCAAGACGCTCATGTCCTGATCCTGCACGTTGCATAATCGATGCTGTCTGGGTCACACCTGTATCAATACTTGAAGTTAAGAACTGTGTCAAAACAGGTAATACATAGCCCGCAATGATCAAATACAGTCCTACCCAAAGAAGTAATCTCGGGAAATTAAATCGAGGTGAGTTTTTGTATTGTTTATAAATCCAGTAAAAGAACAAAAAAATACAAACCACCCAAGAGGTTCTTGATTGAGTTAGCGTGATTGCAAATAGCGTGACCAAACTTGTTGGGATTAACAACCACAAGGTTAACCTTCTTTTTTCATATAAATACAAACTCCCCATTAAGCCCATGATCAAGAATGTAGCCAGATTATTCGGTTGCCCGAAATTGGCATAGGGTCGTCTAGTTTTGAGTGCCATTACGCCATCAACATAAGCTTCAAGATTTAACCACTGTATGATCGCCATGATCGCACTGATGAACGAAATACTGAGCAATAGATAGCTCACGCCCAGCATAATCCGTTCGCGTTGCTCTGTTTGCAGGCTTAAGTTATATCCAGCAATGATCATAAACCAGAATATAAAAAGATAAGAGAAGCTGAGGAATGCCGTACTAAAATCCGTAATCAGACCAAAAGCCCACTGACATAGCGGAATAAGAGTAATTCCCAGCATCAGAATTTGAGGTCTGGGGATTTTTACGCTTTTACTAAAGAGCAGACCACCTACAGCTAAGGCTGCGCCAAAGCTCGCCAATTCACTAGAAAAAGTCACCCAAGGATAGGTATGAAATGGAGAGAGCCAAGCAAAGCTGATCAAAATGCTGGCAAGGAAAAAGCATATAAATTGCATACTTCATACATGAAAAAAAGGCCTAGTGAATTATATCGCTAAGCCTTCATACACAAACTAAATATAAGATAAAAACTACAATTTACTTCCAAGGACGTAGGTCTACAATTTTAACCACTTCACCTTTTTCTTTGTTAATGAGAACCGTCATATCAACAGCATTGGCCTTTAAGGGGACAAAGGCAGTTGCTTGGGGAACTTTATGAAGGATATTAGCGACGTCTTTTTTCTCATTATATTTATATAGTTCTTTAAGGCTAATCGCTTTATTTTGCATTTCTAACTTCTGAGTATTTAATGAGATATAAAGGTTTGGACGCTGGGCAATATCAACTCCAGAAAATACAGCCTCAAAAGTTACTTTATTATTTTCTTCTATATTTTTGGGTGCAATTGCGGCAACCCATTTAGGGTATAGCCAAGATGGGTTCTGATACTCTTGCCGTGCTTGCTCAATCTTACGATTATCTAACTCATTCATACGGACTACATCGAAACGATCAACATTGAATACCAACCAAGCTGGACGTCCTTGAGAAATTGTCCAAAGTCCATAACCTAAAGCAGATATTTGCAATATAACGATAATTGTTAAATCAAAAACTAATGTTTTTTTCCCTTGCTTATAAACCAATAATGTTAATAATGGTCCCAAGATAACATCTATAGTTAACATTAATAAAAAAATATGTGTAACACCAACAGCTTTTGCTAAAGGAGCTGGATACCAAATAAAAAATACCAGACCAATTATCAATAAAGCAATGCTAATCGAAATCAATCCATGTATTAAAAATGCTTTAATACGTGCAGACACAATAAACTTTGACATATTATCCTTACGAGAAGTCCCTTTGCTTTTTTTTAAAGAGTATAACGACAATTACTAGGTATATATTTATAGGCTGTTGTTGCTCTTACTCCACACGCCCAAACAATAGGTTGGCCAGGGACAATAGCTGTGCTTGGCCGAGCGGTACCATTAACATTACCTGAGCCAGGCGTCAATACAATATTTGAACCCAATGATGTACTAATTAGACCAGTATATTGAATTTCAATCCTCCCTTCATCCATTACTGGCATTGCCAAATTTGCAATCCCAGCAATGCTGATGCTGCTGACATTCTGTGTTGGCGTAAATCGAAAAAAATAAGAGCCAGCCATATTTGGGCCTGTTCCAGCGTAGCCACTTATACTGCCGCTAATGAAATATCCCAAAGTCTCAACTACTGCTAATTTAGCTTCACCAGCTAAAACAAGACCTTCTGAAACCTTGGTACGTATCGTATAGTTTTGATAAGCAGGAATTGCTATAGCGGCTAAAATTCCAATAATTGCAACTACGAGCATCAGCTCAATCAAAGTAAAACCCTTTACTTCGCTCATAAAATTTTTCCAATAAACACTTCTCTTAACTTCTTAATACAATTTTAATGCCAACTATTTTTAATATATTTATCAAAAATTTAATATAAAATTAAAAATAGCTATAACATTTTTTGTCAAGTTCTCCTTATTTATTTACGATTATTACATTCATAAAAAATCGCCCTAATTAGGGCGATTTTTTATGAATTAAGTATTAGAAGCGGCAGTTTGCAGGAACATATTTAAATGATGCAGGAACACCAATTGTACAACCCCATACTACAGGTGCCGCTTGACTTAAAGCTGATGCTGGAAGACCTGTTGTATCACTTACTGCCCCACTTCCAGGAGTTAATACGATAGGAGCTGTTAAAGTTGATGCTAATTGTCCAGCATAAGTAATAGTAATAGCACCATCACCTGCAGCAGGAGTTAATACATTAGCAACTGCTGCAATTGCAATGCTCGCTACATTTTGGCCGGCAGTATATTCATAACCATAAGAACCAGCTGGTGAGACACCCGTACCAGTATAAGCTGCAATAGCACCCGAGTTACGAGTTGCAAAAGTTTCAGCAACTGCTGTTTTTGCTGCCGCAGCCAAAGTCAAACCTTCGGTTACTTTAGTACGAATAGTATAACTTTGATAAGCTGGAATCGCGATTGCAGCCAAAATACCAATGATCGCTACAACGATCATCAATTCGATAAGAGTAAAACCCTTTTGCATTGATTTCATAACATTTCTCCAATGGATATTTTTTTATAAGCTTTTTTCAGCTATTTAGTAATTAGCATGTTTTATGCCAGTCCTTAGCTTAGCTAATTTTAGCTTAAAAAAACAGAGACTTAAAAGAAATTCACACTGTACAAAAGAAGATCAAATCAGACATTTTCAGAAAAAAAATGACAAATAACGTCATCTTTACTGCTTAATTATTCATTTTTTTAGCTAACGAATTTGACTACTTTCTACTTGTATGTAAATTGAGCGACTCAATTCACAGAAAATTTATTTTTATTTATTGATATTTTTTTTACCATTCATCGGAATGACGATATAAAGTATGCAATAGAAAATTACATACAGATCGTTCTGCACATTAATAGATTTTAGAAAAAACAACAAGCAATTTTTGTAAACAGCTGACGGAGCAAACTTAATTTAAAATAATCGGCTCATTGGGTAATTCATTTTGGTCATCAAACTCAGTTTTCACATAATACTGATCTAACACTTGCCCAATTTCCGTAACCCCATTATTCACTGCGTGTAGATACTGCTTTTGGGCCAATTGCAGCACGATACGCTGACAAATCTCATTCCATGTTTCAGTAGGTGTGGCATTTTTTAAACCACGATCAATCACAATCTCAACTTTGCGCTCACATAGATTGAGATAGAGCAGTACACCACTATTCAATTCCGTATCCCAAACACCCAGTTCAGCAAACAGTTGCTGCGCACGTAAGCGTGTAGTTTGATGGTAGGCTTGTGAACAGGGAATATGCCCTTCGATCACCACCTGTATTTCCCCTACATGACCTTTTTCAGCTTGCTGTACGGCTTTGGCAATCTCGGTACGATCCTGTTTACTAAAATAACGATGTGCTGAAGAGACATAGAGAAAGTGTTTAAACCAGCGCTTTAAACTCGGTTGCACATGCTCATCTAGTTTAGGCTGAGTAATAATCTGTGTTGTATCCGTCTTGGTTACCATGAGCCTGATGCTCCTCCCCCGCCAAAGCTACCACCGCCGCCGCTATAACCACCGCCACTGCCGCCGCCAAAACCACCACCACCGCCTCCGCGGCCGCCACCAGACAAGAACATCTGGAAGATCAGCTGTGCGAGTGAAGTGATCAATAAAAAGAAGATCCCAACGCCAAGCAGCAAGCTCATCACTAGCCCAGCACCATTGACCAAGCCTGCAGCTGTAGCAGCTACTGCCGCAGTCGAAGCACTTAAACGATTACCGACAATAAATGAACCTACGACACCTGCAACCAAGATAAACAGAGCCATAGTTAACGTGTTGTCTTTGGCTTGCTGTGCCTGCAAGGCTTGCTCATGGCGGTCTTTAAGTTCTTGAGCAGCTTGTTGTGCAATCTCAGGGTCTAAATTCACAATACGGGTAATTTCATCTAACCCCGCTGAAATCCCTTGTGCATACTGCCCCTGTTTAAAATAAGGGGTGATCTGATTTCGAATAATCCGACTCAAGACTAAATCTGGAAGCACACCTTCTAAGCCATAACCCGTCAGGATTTGAATATTGCGATCATTCACCGCAATCGCAATCAACAAACCATTATCACGCTTTGCTGAGCCAAGCTGCCATTTTTCACCAGTTCTCAAGGCAAAATCAAAAATCGCTTCTTGACCTGTTGTTGGCACAATAATTACACCAACTTGTGCTTTGCCTTGTTGATAGAGACTGAGAATTTTCTGATCGAGCTGTTGAGTTTCAGCATCACTCAAAATTTTGGCTTGATCAATAATCGGTTGGTTTAAGGTTGGCAAACCTCGGATCGACTCACCCTCAGCCATGTCATTGGCCACTTGTGGTAAGGCAGGTGTTTCAGCATTTGCCGTAGCTGGTACAGTAGTCGCTTTATTCTTTTGCTGTTCTTGAATGATTTTACCCGCAACCACCAAATCACTTTGATCTGTTGCTGTCGCGACTTCAGCCCAAACCGTATGTTGGAACAATAGTGTTGCAAAAACGATGGTTAAAACAGGCAAGATTCTCTGCTTTAAGCTTTGCTTAAACACATTCAACATACGGTGACTCCTCACAGTTCGAAACAATTTCAGATATTAATTAAATGAAACTGTTGGAGCTTGCTGTGCAGACTGTTCCGCTTTAAAGTTTTCTTTGGTTTTCATGCCAATCACTTTCGCAGTCAAGGCTTGAGGGAATTGACGCACATAACCGTTGTAATCTTGAACCGTGGTAATATAACGATTACGCGCAACCGCGATACGGTTTTCAGTACCCTCTAACTGCGCTTGAAGATCACGGAATTGTTCGTTGGCTTTTAAGTCAGGATAATTTTCTGAAACAGCGATTAAACGTGATAAGGCGCCCGTCAGTTGGCTTTGTGCCTGTTGATACTTCTCGAAAAGTGCTGGATCTTCCAACACTTCTTTATCAACTTTTAAACCAGCCACATTTGAACGTGCCTGAGTAACTTCAACCAAGACTTGCTCTTCGTGTTTCGCATAGCCTTTCACCACATTCACCAAGTTTGGAACAAGGTCTGCACGGCGTTGATACTGGTTTTGAACTTCAGACCAAGAAGCATTGACAGCTTCGTCCTTCACTTGCAGCGTGTTATAACCACAGCCCGTGAACAATAAGCTGCTTGCCAATACAGTTGCTAATGCGGTTTGTTTGATGATTTTCATAAAAACGTACCCTCAGGTTTTTCTTTATATTTTTGCGATAATTCATTGTAATGAGATTTTTTGTCAGCTGTGTAACATTTATTAAAGTTAATATATTTGTATTTAAATAAAAAAGGCATTACTCAATCATCATGAAGTAATGCCGTGCTAAGCAAATTTTATTAAAGTGAGTTAGCTATAGATTTTAGATGCAGTCTCTTCTTGAAAGCTCGCCATCCCATATTCATTTGCCATACGGGCTTTCCAGTAATTCACTAACTGCGTGTAATCATGTTTAGCAGGATGGAAATCGGCTTGATAATAAGATAAATATTCAGGAATTAATTGTAGTAGCATTTTACCCAGTAAATAGCCACCGAATAGGTTGCCTCCGAGTTTCGGGATACTTTTCCATTTATCTTGCCAAATCAAACGTGAGGTTGCATATAAGGTTAAGCTCGCAAAACCTGTGGTCACACTCCGCATCAGTAAACGACGAATACGATCATCCCCATAAACCGCTTGATAAACATCAAATGCTACCGAACGATGTTCAATTTCCTCAATCGCATGCCACACCCACAGTTTCATCGCATCATCATCTAAAGTGCTCAGGATTTCTGGGTGTTTTAAAATATAGCCGCCTAACATTGCAGTAAAATGCTCAAAGGCACACGTCAAAGCCAGCTGTAATTTCGGATGAATATTTCGAAGCGCATCATCTCGCTTTGCTAACCATGCTTGAAAACGATCTAAGTTATAGTCTTCTCGTCGCCAAGCATCATTAAATTCAGTATGCGCTTTAGAGTGCATCGCTTCCTGGCCAATAAATGCTGCGATTTGCGCCTGTAGCTGAGGGTCTTGTACTTTATCTCTGACGTTGCGAACACTATTCACAAAATACTGTTCACCAATCGGGAAGGTCGAAGAAAGTGCTGTGAGTAAATGTGACATCACAGGAGAGTTGGCAAAATAATGGCGTTTAATTCTGTTTGGATTAAACTGCAACCGACGCACTGTGATCCCGAGTGCTTTCGGACGATTTAAATAAGTTTTTTCCACACTCGCATTTGCAAGAGTCATGTTGATTACCTGCATTCTTTCCTAGACTGAGTTCGAGTATTACGCTGGGAAAATGGCAAAGACAGGGCAAAAAAGCTTATAAAGTTTGCCAAAACTACCAAAATGATGACTGGTCTAGGCCGATGAAATCGGTGCGGTACATTCTTCTGGTTTAATTTTTCTCAGGCTCAGCATAGCTGCAAGAAACAGTCCGCCCATAATCACAACCACACTATGGAAAGCGAATAACTGGGCTTGCGCCATAGAATAATGCAGTGTTTCAACGCCCCATTGAATAATAAATGCCGTCAAGGTCCCCAATACTGCAATGCCAAAGGTCAGGCCAAGCTGCCTGAGCATATTTAATATTGCCGCGGCAAAGCTTGCATCTGCCTGCGATACCGAATGTAGACTCAAGGTACTGGAGCTCGGGACAATCAAGCCAATACCTGCCCCCATCATGCCACTTAAGCCAATAAATAGCAGATAAGATGAACTGCTTTGGAAGCTGATCATTGCGATTAACGCCGTTCCCGAAATGAGCAATCCCATTCTAAGTAACGGTAACACACCATAGCGTTGCTGTAACCGACCAAAGCAAATGGAAACCACCGCCTGCATCAGAAATTGTGGGGCAATCAGCCAACCCGCTTGGGCCGCACTTAAATGAACTTGTTCCTGATAAAAGAGTGCAAAGACAAATAAGGAACTATAGCCTGCAAATCCCAATAGAAAAGAGATCAGATTGAAATGTAAAAAAATGCGGTTATGGAATAAATGTCGTGGAATCAGTGGATGCAACGTATGGTTTTGATGCCGAATAAAAATCAGCGCAAAAACTATCGAAAGCAGGAAACTAAAAACAATCAAATAACCCATATGCACTTGCTGAACCATGATAATGCTATAGGTCAAGGTAGCAATTGCAATCACACTATAAATCAATCCCAAATAATCAAAACTGATTTTTTGCTGATATTGATCGTTGGCAATGCCTTTGCAACCTAAATATAACGCTAACATTCCAACAGGCAAGTTTAGCCAGAAAATACTTTGCCAACCTAAATAATGCACCATTAAACCACCCATCAATGGCCCGACAATCAAGGCAAAAGCACTGAATGAACTCCAGTTGCCAATTTCCCGTGCTTTACGATCCAGCTGCGTAAAATGATGCACGATGATTGCCAAAGTCAAAGGAATCAGCATCGCGCCTGCAATGCCTTGAACCACTCGACCAACAATCAATAAGTTAAAATCTGGAGCAGCAGCACAGATTACAGAGCCAAAAATAAATATTGCAACACCCATCAACCATAGGCGTTTACGTCCTAAGCTCTGACTTAAAGCACCCACTGCTAGCATTAAACTCGACATACTCAGTGCATAGCTATCAATCACCCACTGTAAATCAGAGAGATGGCTATTGAACTGAGTTTGAATTGCGGTTAAAGCCAAATTCACACTGCTCAGATCGACCAAACAGAGAAAAGTACTGGTATAGAGTGCCGCGATTAATAATCTGTCGTTGAGTTTTGATGTCATAAGTTTCTCTAATTATTTTAACAACTGATAATCATTATCAATAATAGGATAGCAATTTATTGACCATTTGTTAAAGTTTTTCAGTCATCCACAGCATGAAGTGAATGCTGAACATCAATAGAGCTGATGCAAGCGATTTAATTTTATAAAAAAATGCCCAAGCACTTGGCTTGGGCATTTAAAACTTAAATACTGAAAGAGAGCTTACACGCCAAGGTAGTCCAAAATGCCTTCAGCTGCTTGGCGACCTTCCCAGATTGCAGTCACAACCAAGTCAGAACCACGTACCATATCGCCACCTGCAAAGATTTTTGGATTCGAGGTCTGGAATTTGAACTCTTGTTGTTCAGCCGCGACCACACGACCTGAACCATCCAGTCCGACATTTGCAGTGCTAAACCAATCTGCTGGACTTGGACGGAAACCAAATGCAAGTAATACTGCATCTGCTGGCAACACTTCCTCAGAACCTGGGATTGGTTCAGGGCTACGACGACCACGACTGTCAGGTGCACCCATTTGTGTGGTTACAACCTTAACGCCAGTCACTTTGCCATTTTCACCAACGATCTCAATTGGCTGACGGTTGAACAGGAATTTGACACCCTCTTCATAAGCATTCTTCACTTCACGTGCAGAACCAGGCATGTTGCTTTCATCACGGCGGTAAGCACAGGTCACGTCATGCGCACCTTGACGTAATGAAGTACGGTTACAGTCCATCGCGGTATCACCACCACCTAGAACAATGACTTTTTTACCGTCTAGATTGATGTATTCGCTTGGATCTTTTTCCCAACCTTGGCAACGATTCACATTAGCAATCAAGAAATCTAATGCATCATGTACACCATTGAGATCTTCACCCGGGAAACCACCTTTCATATAGGTATAAGTTCCCATCCCCATAAATACGGCATCGTATTCAGTCAGAAGTTGCTCAATGGTGACATCAACACCAATCTCGGTATTTAAACGGAACTCAATACCCATTCCTGTGAAGATTTCGCGACGACGTTTCATCACATCTTTTTCCATTTTAAATTCTGGAATACCAAATGTGAGAAGGCCACCGATTTCAGGACGTTTATCAAACACCACTGGTTTTACGCCACCACGTGCAAGAATATCAGCACAGCCTAAGCCTGCTGGGCCTGCACCAATAATCGCAACTTTTTTGTCAGTCCATTTAACGCCAGACATATCTGGGCGCCAGCCTAATGCAAAAGCCGTATCGTTAATATATTTTTCAGCATTACCAATGGTCACCGCACCAAAACCATCGTTTAAGGTACAAGCACCTTCACACAAACGGTCTTGTGGACAAACGCGACCACATACTTCTGGCAAGGTGTTGGTTTGGTGGCAAAGTTCAGCTGCTTGGAAAATTTGACCTTCTGCAATCAGCTTTAACCAGTTTGGAATGTAGTTATGTACAGGACATTTCCATTCACAATACGGGTTACCACAGCCTAAACAACGGTGGGTCTGATTCGCAGCCACTTCCGCAGTAAAAGGTTTATAAATTTCCACAAACTCTGCCTTGCGGACAGTAATATCTTTTTTCTCTGGATCTTGGCGTGCTACATCCAGAAATTGAAAGTCATTATTCAGGCGCTCTGCCATGTCTCTCTCCGTGGGTAGGCGCAGCGATGTCCCTCATCTCTGCACCTGCCTATGTCTATGCAGTCGTGGAATTATTGTGGATCGGCTTGGGTTGTTTTCAAAAGCGTTTGCAAATTAGCAGCTTTTGGTTTTACCAGCCAGAACTTACGACTATAGAAGTCGAACTCATTACGGATCTTGTAGGCCCAAGCACTACCCGTCTCTTGAATATGTTCATCAAGAATACGCAGTAAGTTTTCTTTGTGGTCTTCCATCGCTTCTGTAGAGATACGATTTAGATCAATAAGTTCGTGGTTATAGTAGTCAACAAAGTCATTATCAAGGTCGAGTACATAAGCAAAACCACCAGTCATGCCTGCACCGAAGTTATGACCGACTTTACCAAGTACTGTCACCACACCGCCTGTCATATATTCACAACAGTGGTCGCCTGCACCTTCAATCACGGCAAATGCGCCAGAGTTACGAACCGCAAAACGCTCGCCCGCAGTTCCCGCCGCAAAGACTTTACCGCCAGTCGCACCATATAAACAGGTGTTACCAATAATCGCTGTATTTTGCGTTTGGAATGGTGAACCCTTTGGTGGGAAAATCGATACTCGACCACCCGCCATACCTTTACCGACATAGTCGTTGGCATCACCTTCCAGTTTGATATGCAAACCACCTGCATTCCAAACACCAAGCGACTGACCTGCTGTACCAACAAGGTTCATTACCACTGGGCTGTTTTCCATACCCAAGTTGCCATAACGACGCGCAATTTCACCTGAGATACGCGCACCAATCGAACGATCACAGTTACCTACTGTGAAGTTGAATGAGCCGCCAGCACCTGCTTCAATTGCCGGTAACATCTCTGCCACCATTTTCTCCGCCAACACACCTTTATCGAATGGTGCATTGCCTTGAACTTGGCAATATTGTGCCTTGCCTTCAGCAGCAGGATGCGAAGTTAATAACGCACTAAGGTCAAGATGCGCGTGCTTGTCTGTTTCACCTGGTAAAACTTCAAGTAGATCGACACGACCAATCAAATCTTTCAATGATGCAACACCAAGTGCAGCTAACCATTCACGTGTCTCTTCAGCAATAAACTTGAAGAAATTGATCAGCATTTCTGGCTCGCCAATATAATGCTCTTGACGTAAATGGTCTTGTTGCGTTGCAACACCGGTCGCACAGTTATTCAAATGGCAAATACGCAGGTATTTACAGCCTAAAGCAATCATTGGTGTTGAACCAAAACCAAAGCTTTCAGCACCTAAAATTGCGGCTTTCACCACGTCTAAACCTGTTTTCAAACCACCATCCGTTTGAACACGGACTTTACCACGCAAATCGTTCACACGAAGCGCCTGATGTGCTTCACTTAAACCGAGTTCCCATGGCGAACCTGCATGGTGAATCGATGAAAGTGGAGATGCTGCTGTACCACCGTCATAACCAGAAATGGTAATGAAGTCTGCATACGCTTTTGCCACACCTGCCGCAATCGTTCCAACACCAGGCTCAGAGACCAATTTCACCGATACCATCGCCTGAGGGTTGACTTGTTTCAAGTCAAAGATCAATTGCGATAAATCTTCGATCGAATAAATATCGTGGTGTGGCGGTGGCGAAATTAGTGTTACACCCGGCACTGAGTAACGTAAACGCGCAATTAAGCCATTCACTTTACCACCTGGTAACTGACCACCCTCACCTGGTTTTGCACCCTGTGCAACTTTAATCTGCAACACTTCAGCAGAGGTTAAGTACGCAGGAGTTACACCAAAGCGACCTGATGCAATCTGTTTGATTTTCGAGTTACGAATTGTGCCATAACGCGCAGGATCTTCACCACCCTCACCCGAGTTTGAACGGCCGCCAATAGTATTCATGGCAATCGCAATTGCTTCATGCGCCTCTGGTGATAATGCACCTAAAGACATGCCCGCAGAGTCAAAGCGTGGAAGAATATCTTCAATCGTTTCAACTTGATCTAATGCAATCGAATTTGTGGTTTTTAACTTAAATAAGTCACGGATCGTTGCAACAGGACGGTTATTCACCAGTTCTGCATATTCTTTAAAGTCAACGTATTGGCCAGAACGCACCGCTTTGTGCAATGAATTGATCACGTCAGGGTTGAACGCGTGATACTCTTTACCAAATACGAATTTAAGCAAACCACCTTGATCAATCGGTTTACGATGCTGCCAAGCCGTGGTTGCTAGTTTTTTCTGATCTTTCTCTAAGTCTGCAAATGTTGCACCTTGAATACGGCTTGGTACACCAAGGAAACATTTATCCACCACTTCAGATGATAGACCCACCGCTTCGAATAACTGACCACCGCGATAAGAAGCAACCGTAGAGATACCCATTTTAGAAAGGACTTTGAGTAAGCCTTTTTCCATCCCTTTACGGAAGTTTGCTTGGGCCTGAATTGGATCACCCAATAGCTCGCCTTTTGCAACCAAATCATTGATCACATCATAAGCAAGATATGGGTAAACTGCTGTCGCACCAAAGCCAAGCAATACTGCAAATTGATGAGGGTCACGTGCAAAGCCAGTTTCAACTAAAATGTTCGCATCGGTACGCAAACCCGTTTTAATCAAATGATGGTGTACCGCACCTGTTGCCAATGCTGCGTTTGCAGGCAAAAAACCTTCGCGGAAATTTTTATCCGTTAATACGATTAAGGTTTTACCATCACGTACAGCCTGTGCTGATTCTTCACAGATACGTGCGATTGCTGCTTGCAACCCTTCAGCTTCGACATAGTTCAAATCAATATCTATAACGCCATAACCTTCACGCTCTTTTTCAACATCGCGAAGCTGCTGCATTTTTGAATTAGACAATACAGGGCTTGAAATGATGATACGGTCTGCATGCTCTGGACCTTGCTCGAACACATTCTGTTCGCGGCCCAAACATGTTTCCAATGACATCACAATCGATTCACGTAATGGATCGATTGGTGGATTGGTCACTTGTGCAAACTGCTGACGGAAGTAGTCAGAAACATGGCGTACTTGACGAGACAATACTGCCATTGGCGTATCATCACCCATCGAGCCGACTGCTTCTTGGCCACTTTCTGCGATTGGACGTAACAGTTGATCGCGCTCTTCAAATGTCACCATAAACATTTTCTGAGCTGCTTTTAATGCATCGCCAGTTAAGCCTTGATCAACCAGTTGTTCTTCAAGCTGTGGATTAGCTTGTAAACGAATCGCATGATCACGTAACCATTCACGATATGGACGCATATTTTTTAAGTGATTGCTGACATCTTTAGTCTCAAGCACTTTGCCTGTTAAAGTATCAATCACTAAAATTTGACCTGGACCAACGCGGCCTTTAGACACCACATCTTCAGGTTCATAGCCCCATACACCAATCTCAGATGCAAGCGTGATGTAATCATTCTTGGTGATCACCCAACGTGCTGGACGTAAACCATTACGGTCAAGCATACAGATCGCATGACGACCATCTTGAATCACGAGTCCTGCTGGACCATCCCACGCTTCCATATGCTTAGAGTTAAACTCGTAGAAAGCACGTAAGTCAGCATCTAAAGTCTCAACGTTTTGCCATGCTGGTGGAACCAACATACGTAGTGCACGGAACAGGTCCATACCACCACCAACCAAGATCTCAAGCATGTTATCCAAGCTTGATGAATCCGAACCAGTACGGTTCACAATTGGATTTAACTCCGTTAAACCTGGTAGTAATGGGTTTTCAAATTTTGGTGTACGTGCCAAAGCCCAGTTACGGTTTGCAGTAATGGTGTTGATTTCACCATTGTGTGCAAGATAACGGAATGGCTGTGCCAATGGCCAACGTGGCAAGGTATTGGTTGAGAAGCGTTGATGGAAGACCACGATATGTGATTTTAAACGCTCATCAGCCAAATCGGTATAGAAGTCAGCAATGGCCGCTGGCATCATCAAACCTTTATAGGTGATAACAGTCGTTGCTAAAGTCGTCACATAAAAAAGTGGATCATTTTGTAATAATTGTTCCGCACGACGGCGTGCCAAGAAGAGTTTACGGTTAAACTCAACCTCAGTTAGACCCATTGGGCAGTTGACAAGAATTTGTTCAAATGCAGGCAATGATTGCAGCGCAATTTCACCTAAAGCATCATTATTGGTTGGAACAACACGCCATGCTGCAACAGTCAGACCTGCAGCTTCAACTTCTTTATTTAGAATGTTTTTTGCATTTTGAGCTAAAGCAGGATCAATATTTAGAAATACCGTACCAGCAGCAAAAATCTCGGTCAGATTCGTACCTAACTTTTGAGCTTCATCACGGAAAAATTGTTTTGGCATCGCCAATAACAATCCGCACCCATCTCCCGTTTTACCATCCGCGGCAATACCACCACGGTGCGTCATGCAACTTAAACTGTGAATCGCAGTTTCGACCAGATGATGGCTTGATTCACCCTTCATATGGGCAATCAGACCAAAACCACAGTTATCCTTAAACTCATCAGGCTGATATAGACCTTGAGCGGGAGCTACAGTATTAGGCGATGGCATGTGCATAGCGTACCCTTCTTTCAACATGGCTCTTTCGAGCAACAAACAATCAATTCACTTTCTGCGATATTGCCGATCAACTCATATAAAGTTCAATGCTTCGCAAAAACATTTTTCATGGCGAATTTGCAATATACGTCTTTCCTTAACAAGAATCAGCGCATTTCACCATATAAAGTGTTTTCAGTTATTACACCTTCACCAATGTTTGTAAAGCACGAAAACTTTCCATTTCACCCAATTAATGAATCATTTAGTACAAAAAAGGGCAATGAGCAGATAAATTAGCACCACAAAAAAGCAAAAAACATGCCATAAAGATAAAAAATTACTAAATCATTAAAAAAGTTAAAATAACGTGGAATTCCAGGGAGAGGAGAGCACATTTTTGCGCATAAAAATGCACCAAAAAACATCATGGTGCTATAAAAAGAATCAAACACGCACAACAATAGTGCATTATTAGTTAAATGGGTCGCTTACTTCTCGTTTCGAAACATCTGAATTTTCTTTTATTTTTTCAACATTTGTAGGCGGTTTTGGGGCAGATTGGCTTTGTTTTACATTCACCACATTGCCTTGCGCATCACGCTGTGTGACTGTGGTCTTCACTGTCGATGGTTCCGCGGCACGTACAGCAGTACTTTGTGATGCGCTGCTTCCTATAAGCAAGCTCTCATCTACCCTCGGTAATGCTGCTGGCCTTAACTGTACTGCATAAAGCTGATTGGTTGCCGACTTCATTTCATCAGAGCCCAAATCATTGACCAATCCAGCATAGCTCGACAATTGAGTTGCCTTTGGTTGAACAGATGCTGGCAGGGCTAAATTTAATTGTGCAAATTGACGCGTCGCGTCTTCTGCACTCGAAAACATACCATAAGCCAGAACATATTGCTCAACTTGGTCTTCGCCACTCAAGCGAAAATAAACAAACTTTTTACGATCTGCACGATTCAGCAGAAAGTTTTTTACAATCGCTTCATCTGAACTACGGAAAATTTCTACAGTCCACTGGCGTTGATTTTCATTAATAAACTTAGTGCCGCGGAACTCAGGTGCGTGCTCATTAGAAACCACCACACGCGTAGTTAAATCCAATGGCTTCACTTCATCCGAAAGTGCCCCAAGATGAGCAGTTGCGGCAACCTTTTCTGGCTGAATTTGCACTTGAGTTTCGGTTTGCGATGGCTGTTGTTCTTCTACCAATGCTTTACTATCGGTAACACCCCAAAATATCAATGCAGCAATTAAACAAGCCACAGCAAAGACGAGCCAGCTATATTGTTGAATATTTTGCCAAATTGATCGTGATACAGCCATGCTTTTCCCAAATGATTAATTATGCAGATTGATTTGCAAGAATAGATTGTTTCATTAGCTCAACATCAAAATCTTTGGTAATCACTGCTTGTCCTAATTTTTTCAATAAAACCAAGCGCAGTTGACCATTTAAGACTTTTTTATCATGCGACATATAAGCCAAGAATTCATCTAATGGAATTTTGGGACATGATATCGGTAATTGAGCACGCTGAATGATATTTTTTGTACGTTGCAGGTCCTCAGCAGAGATCCAACATAAACGATGCGACAAATCAGCAGCCATAACCATACCCGTGGCAACCGCTTCACCATGTAGCCATGTGCCATAACCCAAATAGGATTCAATCGCATGACCAAAAGTATGTCCAAGGTTGAGTAATGCACGTTCACCTTGTTCTTTCTCGTCATTGGCGACAATTCGCGCTTTATGTGCACATGAACGATAAACGGCTTCTGCCAACAAGTTTGCATCACGGGCAACCAGAGCATCGATGTTGTGCTCTAACCAGACGAGGAAATCAACATCGCCCAATAGAGCATATTTAATCACTTCAGATAAGCCAGCAGAAAGCTCACGGTCAGGTAATGTCTCAAGTTGTGCCATATCAGCGAGCACGACCTGTGGTTGTTGGAAAGCTCCCAACATATTCTTACCTAAAGGATGATTAATCCCAGTCTTGCCACCAACGCTTGAATCTACTTGGGATAATAGCGTCGTAGGTACCTGTACAAAGTAGACACCACGTTGGAAACAAGCAGATGCAAACCCGGCCATATCGCCAATCACACCACCACCCAACGCTAAAACAGTACAATCACGGTTAAAACCAGCTTCCAATAAAGCATCAAAAATTAAATTCAGATGCTGAATATCTTTATACTTTTCGCCATCTGGCAAAATGCATTGTGCAACTTGCTTATCCAACTGGGTTAACGCATTCACATAATGTTCGAGATACAAGGGTGCAACGGTGGTATTGGACACCAACATTATTTGTCGGCCATGTAAATACGGTTCGAGCAATGCTTTGGGATCTAAATGACTACCAATAAAGATTGGATAACGACGATCACCTAACTCAACATGTAACGTTTGCATAAACTTAAACCAACCAGAAACTACTTAACTTGTTTAGATAAAATAACGTTCAAAATACGTTGTGCTAAATCCCGCGCTGCACCTTGATTTGTTTCAATTATATAGTGTGCAACCTCACGATATAAAGGATCTCGCATCGCCAATAAATCTCGTAATTTTTGTTCTGGATTTTCGACTTGTAATAATGGGCGATTTTTATCGCGATAGGTTCGCTGTAATTGTAGCTCTACAGGCGTATAAAGATAGATCACAATACCACGTTGTTTTAAGAATTCACGATTTTGGGGTTGCGTCACCACACCTCCACCTGTCGCCAATACCAAGAGTGAGCGAGACGTTAAGTCGTTCAATACATTGGTTTCACGCAATCGAAATCCGACTTCCCCTTCTTTTTCAAAAATCCATGGAATTGTCGCACCTGTTTTACGCTCGATTTCATGGTCGCTATCAATAAAATCTCGACCTAACAATTCTGCTAAATGCCGACCAACTGTTGTTTTCCCTGCCCCCATTGGCCCTACCAAATAGATATTTGGTAGGGTTTCAAACGCTTTGCTTGGCAACGCGCCACCTATATTCATTGCAATTATTGAAAATATATTAATGATTTCTCGTCAAAGTGTCATTAACAATTCTCGGCGTAATAAAAATAAGCAGTTCACGTTTATTATCTGTTTTCAGATCTCGACGGAATAAGCGGCCAACATAAGGCAGGTCACCTAAGAACGGCACTTTTACTTGGGAACTAATATTTTCTTGTTCAAAAATACCACCGAGAACCACGGTTTCACCATTATCCACCAAGACATTGGTGTCGATTTGGTTCTTATTGATCGTCAACTGACCTGTTGGTGTCGGTGTACTTTGTGAGTCTTTGGTAATGTTCAACTTCATCATCACCTTACCATCAGGTGTAATACTTGGGGTAACATCCAGACTTAAAGTTGCATCAATAAATTCTGTTTTAGGTACAGCATTTGCACCACCACCCGTTGAAGATGTATACGGAATTTTCTTACCTGATTCAATTTTTGCCGGTTGCTTATCCGCAGTCATCACTTTTGGTGTAGAAATCACTTCACCATAACCATCCGCTTGTACTGCAGACAGCTCTAAGTCCAACATAAAATCAGACAGGCTAATCAAACCAAAAGCGATACGACTTGCGCCAGGCGTCACTGCACCAAGGTCGACATTCAAATTATCAGGGCGCTCAATCTCGTATTTCCAGCCACCCGTATCACTATCTTTCTCAGGTTTCCGTAAATTCCACAAAGTGGTATCACTACCGCCCACCAATAAATCATTATTATTGGTAATTCCTTGCGATAAAATGCCCCATTTCACCCCCATCTCTCGGGTAAAATCAGTACTGGCACTGACAATACGTGCTTCAATCATGACTTGCTTAACAGAAACATCAAGTAGATCGACCATCTTACGAATCTGATCAATTTTTTGTGAGGTATCATTTATAATCAAAGTATTAGTTCGTGGGTCTGTTGATACAGTACCTCTGGGACTCAATAAACCTCCAGTTAAGGTATCATTACTAACACTACTAGAACCAGAGCTACCACCATTATTGGTATTTGCGTTTTTACCTTGTGTAATTAACTTCTCGATATCAGCAGCTTTTGCATAGCTTAATTGGATATATTCCGTTTGAAGTGGCGCTAGCTTCACACTCTGTGCGATTGCTTTGGCTTCTTCTTCTTCAGCCTTAATCAACTCAGAAACAGGTGCAATCCAAATCACACTGCCATTACGGCGTTTATCCAAATTTTTGGTTTTTAATACAATATCTAAGGCCTGATCCCATGGCACATCTTTTAAACGCAAAGTAATATTACCTTGCACCGTATCTGCCGCCACCATATTGATGCCAGTAAAGTCGGCAAGTAACTGTAATACGCGACGAACTTCAATATCTTGGAAATCTAAAGAGATTTTGTTACCCGTATAGGTTTGTGCCTTGGCTTTGGCTGGAGAGTTATCTATAGGGCGTTTCAGACTAATAGTGAGCTTATTCTCTGCCTGATAAGCCATATATTCATAGCTACCCGCAGATTGAATGGTAATCACGCCATTGCCTTTATCATTATAGGCATCGATGCTTGCAACAGGTGTTGCAAAATCATTGGTATTTAAGCGACGTGCTAAATGCATAGGAATTTTATTTCCCGCAGTACGCACCACAATTTTACTGCCTTGTTGTTGCACATCGACTGGTGTGTTATTGCCCAACAAATCGATCACAACCAATCCTTCACCCTGATTTCCTCTTTGGAAACCAATATTGGAAACGCCTTGTTGTACTTGACGAGTAGCTACAGATGGACTGTTAATCGCCGTTGGTTTTGCTGAATTAATTTTCAGTACAAAAGTATTCCCTTCAACACGCGTGGTAAATGCACCCGCATCTTTTAAATTTACGATGACTCGAGAGCGCTGATCATCTGATGCCACCTCGACTGAACTGGCTTCAGCAGTCGATACAGGAATCGAGTTTTTTGTTAACGTCTGCTGCGCTTTGTCAAAGTCCAAAATCAAACGAGAAGGTTGTTCTAGCTGGTAGGCCTGTGGTTGTGGTGGAAGACCATTAAACATGACACGAATCTCCGTGCCCTGATCTGCCAAACTCATTGGTACAATATTGGTCATACTCACTTGTGCCGATGCAACTTGCATCACTGCAATAGCGATTGCACCCATAGAAAATTGACGGAATGCATGATTCATGGTCTTCGCTTCCCCAAATAAAGAATCTTTAAACTGTTTTTTCATTGTTATTCCCTTAATCTTACGGTGCTGGCCCAATTAAAACGAGTGTACGAGGTCTTTCGACATAGCCTTCACGACCATCAGGTACAATCTCCACCAAATCTATTTGGGTTGGACTAATTTTAATAATACGTCCTTGGTTCATTCCCAAATAACTGCCGACTTGCACACGTTCAATTTGACCATCTGGTGTTTGAATGAGAGCTATCGTATTGCTGGTTTTACCCCGCATACTGCCCTTCATATTCAACGATTCCAGCGCATAACTTTCTAAAGGCTGCGGCTGGCGATTAAAATTCGGATAAACACGCTTACCCGCCATAATTTTTAACTCAGCCGCCAAAGAACTTGGCATAAACGGGCTTTTCAGCTGATGTGCTGAATAGTTAAACAATGGCACAGGGGTAAAGATCGGTGCTGGTTCAATCGGCAAAGGCGGTTGATTCCGAATTTCTGCCATTTTTTGATTCACGGCATCAATCCTTGAATCACACCCCACTAAACTTAACCCAACCAATAAACCAAGTAATAATTTATAGTTATTCACTACTATTTTCCTCCTTGCGCAGGTGGAGTAGTCGCTGCTTGAGTTGTTGGTGCACCCGCAGCATTATTTGTTTGTTCATCCGCACCCACATAACGATATGTTTTTGCTTTGACGGTATAATTCACCACAGGAATATCCGATTTTTTCTGCGTATCTTCTTTTGCTTCAACGGTAAAATCGTGCAAGGTTACAATACGAGGCAACGCTGCGATACCTGTAACAAAAGCACCAAAAGCATGATAATCACCAGTGGCATCAATACTGATCGGTTGCTCAATAAAGAACTCTTGCTTTACTTCATTTTCCAGACGGATATTCTTAAATTTCAGACCAGAATTGACACCCGTTAAGTTAATGTCCTCAACCAAGCTTGGAATTTCTGTTTCTTTAGGCAACTGCTCTAATTGTTGATTAAAGTTCGCTTCCATTTCTTGAAGTTGCGCTTGATATTGCTGCAAATTACGCAATTTTGAGTCTTTTTCCCGAAACTCATTCAGCAAGCTTTGCTCTTGTGCTTGTGCATTTGCAATCGATTCAAGTTGGGATTTAATCACCACAAAATAACCCAATGCAGCAACCGCCAAGAAGACGAAAATCCAGCAGGTAATTTTAACCGACAGCGGCCAACTACCGTAGTTATTCATATCCAAGGTATTAAATTGCTGGAAGAATTGCTCGACGGACATCTTCTTTTTCTTCGCAGCAACGGTGTCTTGATTCAATTCATCTTGGTTCATTTCGCCACTCCCGCTGCCACTGCTCCTGAAGCCACCTGTTCTGATGTCGGTGCAGCCTCAGCAGTTGTGCCAATCTCACCCAAATCGACAGTAACAACAAAACTTCCATAATTTTCCTCAACCCGAGGAACCAGTGAGCTTGCTGTTTTATCTTTATTTTTGTTTTCATCCACTGCCAAGAAAGAGTTCATAAAAGCGTTACGATACCAAGGCGATGCCTCTAAGTTACGTAATAGTTCAGCCACAGTGTTCGGGCTTTCAGCCTTCCCTTCAATCGTGAACTTATCGCCTGTCCGGCTAAACTTGGTTAAATACATGGTGGGTGGAGTCACTCGTACCAGCTCATCAACCAAACGTACTGTAACTGGACGTTGTCCCTGCAAGCCTTGAATCAGCTTCATTCGTTCAATGATGGCATTGCGACGTTCTTGCAGACCATCTAATGCTTTTAGTTGCGTATCTAAATTTTGGTTGGTACTGACGATCAGTTGATTGGCTTGTTCTTGATCATTCAATTTATGATCAAAATACATCCATCCAGAAAAAACCGATGCAACCCCTAATGCAGCAACCCCAACACAAAATGCGACAAACTGTTTCTTTCTTTGTTCTCTTAGCTCATCACGCCAAGGGAGTAAGTTAATCTTTGCCATTAATCAAAACTCCTCAATGCCAAACCACATGCAACCATTAAAGAGGAAGCATCATTTTCAATTTTTTTAATATCAATTTGCGGAGAAAAACCCATTTGTAGAAATGGATTGGCAATGGTGACGCGATAACCTAGTTTTTGTTGTAATAACTTGGCAAGGCCTGGAATATTGGCATTCCCGCCAGCCAACAGAATATGATCAATTTCGTTAAACTGAGAAGATGAAAAAAAGAACTGAAGTGAACGTGCAGCTTGTTGTACCACTGCATCTAAAAAGGGTTCAAGGACTTCGGTATCGTAATCATCAGGCAAGCTTCTTTCTTTTTTAGCACGCCCAGCTTCCTCAAAAGACAAGCCATAACGGCTTTGTACATCTTGGGTCAATTGGCGTCCACCAAACACTTGCTCACGTGTATAGATAATCTTACCTTTTTGCATCACAGATAAGGTGGTCATGGTATGACCTATATCCAAAATGCCAACGGTATTTGCCCCCATTGGCAGGGTATCGGCAAATACTTGGAATGCGCGTTCCATTGCATAGCTTTCAACTTCTGCAATCTTTGCGGTCAAGCCAGCAAGTTCCAGTACCTCTACACGTGTATCGACATTCTCAGTACGCGTAGCGACCAAGAGTACATTCACCCGATTGGCATTAGCCAAACGATCAGGCAAAACCTCAAAATCAAGACTTACTTCATCTAATGGGAACGGAATGTATTGCTCGGCATCCATACGAATTTGAACTTCTCGTTCTTCATCCGTCATGTCGGCATCCATTTCTATGATCTTGTTAATGACCATAGACGTCGGCACCGCAATAGCAACATTGGTGGTGTGAGGATTTGCAAGGTTAATGACTCTCTCAAGCGCATCACCCACCGCCTCTGGATTCAGTATGCTTTTTTCAACCACACTGCTTTCAGGCAATGGCATCACTGCATAGCTTTCAACCCAATATCTACCGTTCTTTACAGAGAGCTCCAATAATTTAACAGTTGTCGAACTAATATCGACACCCACTAACCCCTTATTTGGTTTACGATATAACCTGAGCACAGTACTTTCCTATTTATTTTTTTATCCCCAAAAATACAACACACTAATTTGTTTTGGTCTTTAATTGCTACGGATACAATAACTCATCTAACAATCCGCATTTCTAAAGGATATACTGACCACAATTAGTTTGCCATTCGCTCTTATTAAAACTTACTTATTATGAAAAAGCTATCCAGTTCTGGTATTGTTCGGCCATTTTTTTTGATCGTTATTATTATCTTAGTCTCACTTCCAATGGGATTTTATGGCATGTATCTCTATCTCGCACCTTCGCTGCCAGATATGAGTTCACTCAAAAAAGCGCCTTTGCAAAAACCATTGCAAGTCTATACGACAGATAATCAGCTGATTGCGGAATATGGCGGGAAATTATCGATTCCTGTTAAGTATGAACAGATCCCACCAACTTTCATTCATGGCTTCTTAGCAGCCGAAGATTCGTCCTTTTTTGAGCATAATGGCATTAGCTTTAAAGGACTCGGACGAGCGCTAACCGAATCTGTGACTGGTTCTGATGTCCAAACTGGGGGCTCAACCATTACCATGCAGGTGGCAAAGAACTATTATTTAAGTCCAGACCGAACACTTAGACGCAAACTAACTGAAGTTTTTCTGGCACGTAAAATCGAGCAGAACTTAACAAAACAAGAAATTCTGACAGCTTATGTCAATAAAATTTTCTTAGGTAAAAATGCCTATGGTATTGCAGCTGCTGCACGGGTCTATTACAACAAAAACCTGAATGAACTGACCACTGCGCAAATGGCAATGATTGCAGGTCTACCCAAAGCACCGTCCAAATACAATCCTGTTGTCAATCCAGAGCGTGCTCTTGAACGTCGTAACTGGATTTTAGGACGCATGTTACAACTGGGTTATCTCAACCAAAACCAATATCAACAAGCCGTCGCAGAACCGATCAATCTAAATATGATGGACCGATCAGTGAGCAATGTATTTCCCTATGTAGGGGAAATGGTTCGCTCAGAACTGGTCGAACACTTTGGCGAGCAAGCTGTTGACTCTGGCTATAAGGTATACACCACCATTGATAGCAACCGTCAACGTTATGCAGAGCAAGCTATTCAAGATGGTTTGGAAGCTTATGACCGTCGTCATGGCTGGCGTGGTCCTGAGGCACATGACAAACCTCTTAAGCAGTTCATCGCTTATGCCAATACTTATCCAGCACAAGTCATCAAGGTCAACAACAATTCTTTTGATGCTTTAATGCAAGATGGTTCAACAGTCACTGTTAATTGGTCTGGCATGTCATGGGTTCGCCCTTATCGCAATGCCAATAGTGTTGGCGGTGCACCATCCAATGCTTCACAAATTGTCAAAGTCAAAGATATTATCCGCCTACGTCCGAATGAAGGTAAAACGGTTTGGTCTTTGGTGCAAGTACCTAAAGTCCAAGGGCAACTGATTGCGATCAACCCAAATGATGGTGCGATCGAAGCAGTTGTAGGTGGATATAACTTCTACCAATCTAAATTCAACCGCGCAATACAAGGTTGGAGACAACCGGGTTCAACCATTAAACCCTTTGTTTATGCATTGGCGCTAGAACGTGGCATGACTCCGTATAGTATGGTCAATGATAGTCCAATCACTATTGGTAAATGGTCTCCAAGAAACTCGGATGGCCGCTACCTTGGCATGATTCCTCTACGCCGTGCGCTTTATTTATCTCGAAATACGGTGTCTGTACGTTTATTACAGAACGTTGGGATTGAACGTACTCGTCAATTGTTTATGGATTTTGGTTTACAAGAAGACCAAATCCCGCGTAACTATACCATTGCCTTAGGTACACCACAGGTACTGCCTGTACAAATGGCAACAGGTTATGCCACTTTTGCCAATGGCGGATATCGCGTGCAACCGCACTTCATTAAACGAATCGAAGATGCTTCTGGCAAAGTGATTTATGAAGCAAAACCTGACTATGCATGTATCCCATGTATTAGTAATCCAAATGCAAGCACAAAACAACAAACTGCTGAAGCAGAAAAAGATAAATCTAAAGAGCAAGTAACCGAAGTTACCAATCAGACTTTAGATGACGCGACAGCTGCTTCTGAAACGCCAATCTTGACTGCTGATGCAACACAGACAGCAAAAACAAACAGTGACTATCGCCAAGCGCAACGTATTCTAAAATCAAGTTCTGCTTACGATATGGCGAATATCCTCCGTGATGTAATTCAACATGGTACCGGTCGAGCTGCACTTAAAATTGGTCGTGATGATTTAGGCGGCAAAACAGGAACCACCAATGATGCCAAAGATGCTTGGTTCGCAGGTTTCAATGGTAACTTGGTTGCGATTGCATGGGTTGGTTTTGACCAACCGCGCACACTAGGTCGTCGTGAATATGGTGGCGTTGCCGCACTTCCGATCTGGACCAACTTTATGGGCAAATCTTTAAAAGATACGCCATCTGCTTGGGTGCGTCTGGATAAAGATGCGAAAGATCCAATCTCTCGTGACAAATTACAAATCCAGCAAAGCGAAGATAAAAAAGAATATCGTGCCTCTCCACCATTGGCACGTCCACTTTATCGCCCTGCACCTCCTGCACCTGTTCGCTCAACACAAAATGATTTTTCAGATTTACCTGGAACCACGCCAGTAACAGATGAACAACCGATTGTCCCAGCGAAAAAGCAACCACCTGCAATGGGTTCAAACTCACAGAACCCGCCACCAAAAGAAAAGGATGGGATTGAACATCTGATCAATCAAATTCAGTAAATAAAAAAGAAGCCATCACATTGATGGCTTCTTTCTTTTTTGGAACAGATAAATCTGAAAGGCGGCAGTCACTGCAAATTGCTGCGTTTGCTCAAGCACCTTACGTCGTTCAGGATTCGCTTTATACGCATAAGGCGTCATTGCAATTAAATTCCTCAAGGCAGCTTGATCCAATTGCAGTGGCGCTTCAACAATATGCGCTTGCTTTAACTCAAACTGGGCATCTAGCTGTTCTACAAATTTTTGCGGTTCATGCAAATTTACTTGCTCAAATAATGCTTCACGTAAGTCATAAAGATGTTTAGGTGCAGGTGTTGCCACAATTAAATAACCGTCATCACGCAAGACTCTAACGATTTCATCTTGTGGAATTGGACTAAATAGACTGGTACAAATGTCAATGGAATGATCTTGCACGGGTAAGGTTGCACCTGTTCCAACCACCCATATAACCTCTGCATTTAATTTTGCTGCACGCTGTACTGCTGTTTTGGCAATATCTACCCCGATACACTGCTGAGTATAAGCTTGCATGGCACTGGTGTAATAACCTTCACCACAACCAATATCTAAAATGGCTTGCGGTTTAAGTTGCTGTAGAATTTCAACCACAGCGTGCTGCAAG
Source organism: Acinetobacter sp. TUM15071 (assembly GCF_008980925.1). Taxonomy (NCBI): domain Bacteria; kingdom Pseudomonadati; phylum Pseudomonadota; class Gammaproteobacteria; order Moraxellales; family Moraxellaceae; genus Acinetobacter; species Acinetobacter sp. TUM15071. The sequence continues at coordinate 182,753 of NZ_BKGB01000006.1, forward strand.
GGCTGATAAAAACCTGCTTGCAAAAATTCACGACGTGCCAGCACCGACTCAGGGGTATCCCCTGGACTTTTACTGTGCTTATGCTGTACCACGTGTAAATTCACATAGCCTTGTTTGGCTACATCATAGTGATGTCCTTTTTCACAACGCCAAGAATTCTCAACCAAATTCAAGGATTGGCGACAAACAGGACACATCAACAAACTCATCTATTTTCTCCAAACATAAAAAAAGCTGGTCAATACCAGCTTCTTTCTTGAATCTTGGTTTAACGTAATTTTAAGGTCATTAAGCCTAACACGACGAGGAAAATCGTGATAATCCAGAAACGAATCACAACCTGAGTTTCTTTCCAGCCTTGTTTTTCATAATGATGATGCAAAGGCGCCATCAAGAAAACACGCTTATTACGCATGCGCAATGAACCGATTTGCAGGAATACAGAAATCGCTTCCATCACAAATACACCGCCCATAATGGCAAATACGATTTCTTGACGAACCATGACCGCAATAGTACCGAGCATCGCGCCAAGTGCCAACGCACCGACATCACCCATAAAGACTTGGGCTGGATGAGCATTGTACCAAAGGAAGGCCAAACCAGCACCAACCATGGCAGAACAGATCACTACCAATTCAGAGGTATATTTTACATAAGGAATATGCAAATAATTGGCAAAACGAATATCACCAGACAAATAGGCGAACACACCTAGACCCGCCGCAACCATAACGATCGGCATAATTGCCAAACCGTCTAAGCCATCGGTAAGATTCACCGCATTCGATGCGCCATTGATCACCAGATAAGTAAACACAATAAATGCTAGACCCAATGGCACAGCAGATAGAGGAATAGAAAGATTCTTGAAGAATGGGATCAGCAAATCTAGCATATTCTCAGTATGCACGACGCTATCTTGTTGTTTTGCAATGACATATAAAGCAATACCTGCTCCTAGAGACGCTACCGAAGTCCAGAAGAACTTCTTCCGTGCTGGCAAACCTGCATTGTCTTTGTAACGAACTTTAATCCAGTCATCCGCCCACCCAACAGCACCAAACACCACCATGACACCCAGTACAATCCAAACATATGGGTTAGATAAGTCAGCCCACAACAGGGTACTAATCCCAATAGAAAGCAAAATGAGAATCCCGCCCATGGTTGGCGTTCCCATTTTTTTGGCATGGTTTTCAGGTGCAAAAGAGCTCACTGCCTGACCATATTTTAATGCCTGTAATTTACGAATCATCACTGGTCCTAAAACCAATCCAATCGTCAAGGCCGTCAGCAAGCTCAACAAAGAGCGCAATGTTAAATAACGAACAACCTGAAACGAACTGTTATAGTCCGCCAATTGCTCAAATAACCATAACAACATTTAAATTTTCTCCATCAAGTCAGCCATCAACGTTTCCATGTGGGTATAACGAGACCCTTTGAATAGGAAACTCATTGACTGGGGTTGATGTGTTTGGACTAAATTAATTAAAAACGGTAATGCTTCTGCCTGTGTTGCAAAGGCATGTAACTTTTCTGAATGAGATGAACCTTGTTGCGCTGCTTCAGCGAATTCACCGACGACAACCAGATGCTCTAATGGTAACGATGCCAAGTCTCGGCCGAGATCATGATGCTCTTGCCAGCTACTGTCACCCAGCTCACCAATATCTCCCATCACCATGACTTTTAGGCCCTGCTGCTGCAAGAGCACCTGTGCTGCTGCACGCATGGAAGTCGGGTTAGCATTATAAGTATCATCAATAAACAGGTGATTCTGCTGCTGAATAAAGTTCAGACGACCTTTGGCACCTTGTGCTTGCTCTAAGCCTTGCACAATATCATCAAGCGCAATACCAAGCGCTAAAGCAAATGCAGTCGCTGCTGCGGCATTCTGTACATTGTGCGCACCTGCGAATGGTAGATTTACCGAACGATTGCCTTGTGGAGTATGCAAGTTAAATTGTGCTGATTGAGGATGAAGCTGAATATCTGTCGCAAAAATATCACCGCCTTCACCGAAACTGAGAATCGGATGTGCCTGTGCATTTTCACGAATCGTAGCTGCAAAATCATCTTGTGCAGGAACGATCGCAGTACCTTGAGGCAAAATATGCGCATAGATTTCTGATTTAGCGCGGCAAATACCTTCACGTCCACCAAACTCACCTAAGTGCGCTGTACCAATATTTAAAATCCCAGCCACATGCGGCTGAACCAGATTCGAAGTGTAATCAATTTCACCTTGATGACTGGCACCCAGTTCCATTACGGCATACTGATGCTCAGGGCGTAGCTCAAGTAACATCATCGGAACACCGAGATCGTTATTCAGGTTGCCACGGGTAATCAAGGTCGGCGCCAAGCGAGATAAAATACTGCCCAACATTTCTTTGGTGGTGGTTTTACCACTACTGCCTGTTAAAGCAATCACTTTTAATTGCGGGTTGTGTTGGCGACGATATGCTCCAAGATACCCTAATGCCAAACGCGTATCCTTGACAACCAACTGAGCGATATCAGCATCGACAGGATGATCAACAATCGCAATTTGGCACCCTTGTGCTGCTACTTGTGCCACAAAATTATGTGCATCAAAACGTTCACCCTTTAATGCAAGGAAAGCATCACCTGCTTCTGCATGACGTGAATCAGTTAAAATACGTTTAATTTCACCTTGCGGAAGCTTCTGTTGAAACCACTCGCCTTGTGTGGCCTGTTGTAATTGTTCTGCGGTCCAAGGTTGTAATGGAACAGTACTGGTCGTTGAAGTATGCATACGCTTTATTTACCTTTTAACCTTATTGCGCAGGATAGGCTGAATCGACAGGATGTGGCTGTGCATCAATCGCAGACTGCACCTCAACCACATCATCAAACCAATGGCGAACCCCATCAATCTCCTGATAGTTTTCATGTCCTTTGCCCGCGATCACCACAATATCACCTGCTTGGGCTTGCGCCACCACAAATTTAATCGCTTCACGACGATCATGAATTTCATGCATCTCATGTTCTGAGAAATTGATGCTTTGCTTCATATCCGCAAAAATCTGTTCAGGATTCTCAGTTCGCGGATTATCCGAAGTCAGCACAACAGGATTGGCATGATCAAGTGCAGCTTGAGTCATGAGTGGACGTTTGCCACGATCACGATCGCCACCACAACCAAATACCGCCCATAATTGTCCAGTCAAATGACGCTTCAAGGTCGTCAGCACTTGGATCAAAGCATCAGGTGTATGCGCATAATCCACTACGAATAGACGCTCAGCATCTTGAATGACCTGCATACGGCCTGGTGCGCCTTTCAGTTGCGGCACAAACTGGACCAAATCAGCCAAGGCAAAACCAGCAGACTCTGCTGCAATCAGGCTGGCTAATAAATTCTCAACATTAAACTGCCCAAGTAATGGACTTTGCACCACATAATGACCTGTCGGAGCAATTAATGTAAAACTTGCTCCACTCAAACGATATTGCAAATCCGCAATATAATAATCCGCTGTCGTCTGAGTTAAAGAATAAGTCAGAATTTTCGGCTGTGCTGGATTCGTCTTCGCAGCTTCCAACATCAGCTGTGCATGTGCATCATCCAAGTTGATCACTACAGCTTTTAAGGTCGTAAATTTAAACAATAAGGCTTTGGCTTCAGCATAAGCCTCCAAAGTACCGTGATAATCCAGATGGTCACGACTTAAATTACTGTACACCGCAATTTCAAGCTCACAACCATTAAGACGCCCTTGCTCCAAACCATGTGAACTGGCTTCCAGTGCAACAAAACTTGCGCCTTGCTTGGCATAGCCATGTAACGCATGCTGTAATTGTAGTGCATCCAAGGTGGTATGTGTGGATGGTGTTAAATTTGGCAGAATCCCATTACCCGTGGTCCCCATCACAGCACAGCCTTTACCTTGTGAACTAATCAGCTCCGCAATGAGGCGTGAAATCGTGGTTTTGCCATTGGTTCCTGTCACCGCAATACCACGTAAAGGCTGAACAGGATCAGTCGCTTGTAAATACTGCTTCTGCCATTCGCCCATTTGATAACGGACATCAGCACAAACCCATTCGTTTGCGAGACCCAATGGTGCCTCACTGATTACGGCCAATGCACCTGCATCCAAAGCATTTTGTGCAAACTGGCGTGTTTTTTCAGGTTGGCTATAGCTATTTAAAGCAATAAAAATTTGCCCTTTCTCAACCTTACGACTATCCAAAGAAAAACCCTGAAAAGGTTGGGTGTACCAAGCCGCATCTATGCTGATCGGGTGTATCTGTTGAAAACGAATCGACATAATTTACCTACGGATTGGATTTTATAGAAGTATCAAGTGGTTTATCTAAAGGCACATTCAAAAGGCGTAAAGACTCTTGCATAATGCGCGCAAATACAGGCGCAGCAACCAAACCACCATAGTAACGGCCTTGTGGATTTTCAACCACGACAATCATGGCTAAACGCGGATCACTGATCGGCGCAACACCTGCAAATAAAGCACGATATTCACTGTTTGAGTAACCTTTACGGTCTGCACGTAATTTATGCGCTGTCCCTGTCTTACCCCCAACGCGATAGCCAGGAATCACCGCTTGCTTAGCCGTACCACCAGGCATGGTGACTTGTTCTAGCATGGTCAGTACTTGATCGGCAATTTTAGGACTCAATACCTGTGTGCCTTCTGGAGCCTTATCCAATTTTCGCAAACTCAATGGCATTTGTACGCCATGATTTGCCAACATGGCATAACCTTGTGCAACTTGTAAAATTGTCGCATTCAAACCATAACCATACGCCATGGTCCCCAACTGCGATGGATTGAGCTTATCGCCTGAATAGAGCAAACCAGAACTTTCACCTGGAAATTTCACCGCTGAACGATGGCCGAAACCTGCACGTCTAAAGAAAGACGGGACGGTATCTTTTGGTAAAGACAAGGCAATTTTAGCCGAACCCACGTTCGAAGATTTAATAATCACCCCAGAAACGGTTAAAGCACCATAGTTATGGGTATCACGAATGGTATGCCAACCTAAACGCATCGATCCTGGTGAAGTATTAACAATCGTATTCGGCGTGTATTTACCGCTTTCCAAGGCAGCAGCCACTGTAAACGGCTTCATGGTTGAACCTGGTTCAAACATATCAATCGCGCCACGGTTACGCATCGCATCTTTATTGCTGAGACCATTCTTATCGTTCGGGTTATACGACGGCCAACTGGTCATCGCCAAAATTTCACCCGTTTTAACATCGACTGCAATCGCAGTTGCTGAGCGTGCATTATTGGCCACACCTGCAGCCGTCAGTTCACGGTACATAATATATTGCAAACGTGAATCAATACTCAGGGTGACATTTTCACCTGATTCAACTTCTTTAATGACTTCTGAAACTTTCAGACGATTACCCTTTTTATCGCGGATAATTTTCTGCTCGCCATCCATGCCTGACAACTGTTTATTCAGTTGCATTTCCAAACCTTCAATCCCCACCCCTTCACTATTGGTCAAACCAATAATTTGTGCATTTGGCTGCGGTTGTGGATAGTAGCGTTTATAGCTTTTCTCTGCATAAACGCCTTGGAAATTACGCTTGGTAATCAAGTCAGCTTGTTGTGGTGGAATTTCTTTTTGCAAAACTAAATAACGTGAACGTGGACGTGCCTGCATTTGTTTCTTTAAATCTGCACGATCTACACCAACTGCATCTGCCAATTCATCTAGGTTCAAGTTTTTATCGGGCAATTGACGTTTTAATTTACGATTATTCGGATCTTTTTTGAGTTCTGCCGTGATGTCATCAAATTGCTGTTTGGTTTCCCAATAATCTCTTGGGTCCATCACAATTTTCATGATCGGGGTACTAATCGCCAAAGGTACGCCATGGCGATCACTAATCACACCACGCATCGCCTCTAAACGCTCAGTCCTTAAAATATTGGCATTGGCCTTATTTTGCAAAAAGTCTTTATTGACCACTTGCACGTAGAACGCACGTGCAATCAACACAACAAAACAAAGAAGCACCGTTCCCCAAAGCAGATAAAATCGCCACATATCCAAAGCAAGGGTCGGTCTTTCAGAAATAGACTGCTGTTTTTTTCGTATTGGTTTACTTCGCTTATCTGCCATACAGCATGCCTTATTTATCTTGCTTTGAAGTCATAGGTAAAGAAATCACAACCGTCTGCGTTGCAGGAGGTGAGAACATACGTAGTTGAGTGACTGCGCGAGAACCAATCTGTGCGGTTGCACCAAAGGTTTGCTGTTCAATCAATAAACGCCCCCATTCAGCGTTCAAATCATCTCTTTCACGCATATATGCACTCAAGTCACGATAATCATGACGGTATTCAAATACTTGAAACACCACCATCATCGCACTTGTAAACACCAATGCAACGAGTACAGCATACACAACAACCTTTTTCAGTCCTTTTCTGCTGCTTGGTTTAACGTCGTCATCATTCTTGTTGTTCATTCTCAGCCTTTTTGCTCTAAACGCTCAGCCACGCGTAGCCATGCACTACGCGAACGAGGATTTGCTTTTACTTCTGCTTCACTCGCACGAATACGAGAAACTTTCTTTAAACGTCGAGTATCGACCTGTGCTTGAGGCATACCCCAGCCCGTGTCTTCAGCCAAACTCGATTCTTTTTGAATAAACTGCTTGATTAAACGATCTTCCAAAGAATGAAAGCTAATCACTGCCAGCTGCGCAGTTGGTTTTAATAATGTGACAGCTTGCGGTAAAAATGTCTCGATATCATCTAGTTCTTTGTTAATGGCAATACGAATCGCCTGAAAAGTACGCGTTGCAGGATGCTTATGCTTTTCCCATTTTGGATGTGCAGTTTTAACCACTTCTGCCAGTTGGGCAGTCGTTGTCATTTCACCTGCCAATTTAATCGCTTTGGCAATGCGGCGGCTATAACGCTCTTCGCCATATTGATAGATAATGTTTGCGAGTTTTTCTTCTTCAATTTCAAGTAACCACTCAGCTGCTGTTAAACCTTGCGAATTATCCATCCGCATATCCAACGGCCCATTTTGCATGAAGCTAAAACCACGTTCAGCTTGGTCCAATTGTGGTGATGACACACCTAAGTCAGCCATAATGCCATCAACCTCAGTCAGTCCAATTTGAGCTAACTCGGATTGAATATCTGCAAAACTGGCATGAATAATTTTAAAACGTGGATCTTCTTGTTCTAATTGTGCTGCAACTTCAAGTGCTTGAGGGTCTTTATCGAAGGCATAAACACGTGCATTTTGGTCTAGTTTTGAAAGTAATAACTTGGTATGTCCACCACGACCAAAGGTCGCATCGACAAAAATACCAGTATCGCGACCTGCCAATACGCCATCAACGGTTTCATGAAGTAAGACAGAAATATGCGACATAAGAAATGGATCAACAGCTGAAAATGTAACTGCACATTATCACCTTGTTTTATGCCAGCACCAAACGACTTTTTGTAGAGAATTCTTAACTTTTCATAGATAAAACCGTTTTCTTATCATTTTTCACTCAATAAAAAAGCAAACACCTTCGGTATTTGCTTTTTGATCATTCACTTTAATCTCAGTAGAAACTGAATTTATGGTTTTTCCGCATAAATCTGGTCAAAAATCGCACCATTCACAAAATGTGTTTTTTGTGCTTTTGCCCAGCCACCAAACACATCATCAATCTTGAAGAGTTTAATCTTTGGAAATTGCTGAGCATATTTGGCAGCAACCTGTGGATTACGCGGACGGAAATAATATTTCGCAGCCAGCTCTTGCCCTAAAGGTGAATAAAGGAAATTTAAGTAACCACGCGCTAACTGACGGTTGCCATTTTTATCGACAGTTTTATCAACGATTGCCACAGAAGGTTCAGCCAAAATCGAAATTGAAGGATACACAATTTCAAATTTATCTTTTCCTAAGCCTTGAGTTGCCAATAATGCTTCATTTTCCCAAGACAACAATACATCGCCAATGCCACGTTCAGCAAAAGTGGTGAGTGAACCACGTGCACCCGAGTCTAAGACTTTGACATTTTGATAAAGCTTTTTCACTAATTCACGTGCCTTGGCATCATTACCACCCGGCTGTTTCAATGCATAACCCCAAGCTGATAAATAAATCCAACGCGGCGCGCCACCAGTTTTAGGGTTTGGAGTGATAATTTCTACACCTGACTTGGTCAAGTCATTCCAGTCACGAATATTCTTTGGATTGCCCTTACGCACTAAAAACACCACGGTTGAGGTATAAGGCGCAGAGTTATCTTTAAATTGTTTTTGCCAATCTTTACGAATTAAACCTGCATTGGCAATTTCATCAATATCATTGGCCAATGCGAGCGTTACAACATCTGCCTGTAAGCCATCTATGACTGAACGCGCCTGTTTACCCGAGCCACCATGCGACTGTTTGAAATCAACATCCTGCCCTGTTCTTTTTTTCCAGTACTGACCAAATGCTTGATTGTATTCTTGATAAAACTCACGTGTTGGATCATAAGACACGTTTAAAAAAGTAGTTGCCGCTTGTGCTACGCCATTTAAGCCCCACGCCAACAATGCTGCTGCGATGACAGTTTTCATTTATTGTTTACTCATTTCGCCCCGTTTGTCACCACTATATTTCTTTAAAAATAATTTACAATCATATAGTTATATCAATAAATTTATTGCTATTCTGTTTTTGAGATATAGCCCTAGTCCGTATTTTTTGTATTAAAACAATACTCAGCCTGTTATTTTTATGGCAAAATGAGAAAAGTTATCATTCTCCACTTTTTCTACACATTTGCTTGCTAAATTCTAGTTGTATACAAAGTAGCCACATTGCTATAAATAAACACTAGGATGTGTCAAATTTTTATATTTTTGTAAAAAGTGTGACATATATCAACTTTTTTATTAAGATTTATGTTTAAATCGTATTATTAAAGCAATACTATAGTTGTTTGGTTAGTCTTGTAGACTCAAAATCATATAAGGGGATGTGAGCAATGCGAGCATTAAATTTGAAAAAAACACTAAGCTTAAGCTTATTTTTAGTATGTTCTATTCAATTTGGACATGCAGCAGCAATTAAAGAAAGCAATAACATAAAAACAATTGATAAATCTTCTTCGAGCTTAATTGTTAAAGCACTTGATCAGCAAAAACGTAATACTGGTTTATTACCCTCATCAGACGATGAGTTAAAGATGTTGAATACGATTCGAACCACACCAACACAGACCTTCTTTGCCAGCCAGCATGAACGTTTTTCTCGTTTCGTCCAAACCATATTTCAACCGCATACCTCTTAATATTTCTTAAATATGTGCCCCTTCACATGTTTAAATGAAGCCTAGTCATGCCGTGACTAGGCTTTTTCGTTATAATAGTTTCAATTTAAATTTAAGCTCCGATAATTTATGAAAGTCCGTACCCGTATTGCGCCTTCTCCTACAGGTTTTCCCCATGTAGGTACTGCTTATATTGCGTTATTTAATTTATGTTTTGCCAAACAACATGGCGGTGAATTTATTTTACGTATTGAAGATACGGATCAACTTCGTTCAACGCCAGAATCTGAAAAAATGATTTTAGACTCTTTGCGCTGGTTAGGGTTGAATTGGTCTGAAGGTCCGGATGTTGGCGGCCCACATGCCCCTTATCGCCAATCAGAGCGCATGGGCATTTATAAGCAATACGCGCTTGAATTAGTTGAAAAAGGACATGCTTTCTACTGCTTTGCAACCGCAGAAGAGCTTGACCAAATGCGTGCTGAACAGCAAGCACGTGGCGAAACACCTAAATACGATGGCCGCGGCTTAAAATTATCTCAAGAAGAAGTACAACGTCGTCTTGCTGCGGGTGAGCCACATGTTATCCGTATGAAAGTACCAGAAGAAGGCATTTGTAAAATTAATGACTTACTCCGTGGTGAAGTTGAGATTCCATGGGCGCAGGTCGACATGCAAGTGCTGTTAAAAACAGATGGTTTACCAACTTACCACCTTGCCAATGTAGTGGATGACCACTTAATGGAAATCACTCACGTGTTACGTGGTGAGGAGTGGCTACCATCAGCACCGAAGCATCAATTGCTGTATCAATATTTCGGTTGGGACATGCCAACATTGTGTCATATGCCATTGTTACGTAATCCAGATAAGTCAAAACTATCTAAACGTAAAAATCCGACCTCAATCAACTATTATCGCGACATCGGTGTATTACCAGAAGCGTTGTTGAATTATTTAGGCCGTATGGGTTGGTCAATGCCGGATGAGCGTGAAGTATTTACCCTACAGGACATGATTGAAAACTTTGATGTACAACGTGTTTCTCTAGGTGGTCCAATCTTTGATGTCGAGAAACTCAACTGGCTCAATGGTCAGTGGATCAAAGCATTAACCCCAGGACAGCTTTTAGACCGCTTATTGGCATGGAAAAGTGACCGTCAAACGCTTGAGGATATTGCTGCTGCAATTCAACCACGTATCAATTTACTCTCTGAAGCAGTGAATTGGGCAGGTTTCTATTTCAATCACATGCCACAAATCAGCAAAGAGCAGTTTGAAAGCAAAAAATTGACCGAAGAGCAAGTTCGTCAAAGCTTACAATTTGCCATTTGGCGTTTAGAAAGCCAGTTCACGTGGAACAATGACACAGTCAGCCAAACCTTGATGGACTTGGCCAATCAGATGGAGGTTAAGCTTCGTGATTTCATGCCAGCTTTCTTTATCGCAATCGCAGGTTCAACCAGCTCTACTCCTGTGATGCAATCTATGGTGACATTAGGTCCAGATTTGACCTTTGCACGCTTGCGTCATGCTTTAGAGATCGTGGGAGCACCAAGCAAGAAAGAACTGAAAATTTGGGAAAAGCTAAATGAATCACTAAAACTGCCGAAAAATGATGCAAATAGTGAGACTTAATTCAGTTTAATGATTGACGTGTGAGCGCATTCCCCCTAATATTGCGCTCACACATTCTGGGGTCATAGCTCAGTTGGTAGAGCGCTACAATGGCATTGTAGAGGTCAGCAGTTCGATCCTGCTTGGCTCCACCAGATTCTCGAAATCGCACTGCTTTTCCGAGATGAAGTTAGACTTTCAGTCATGTATGTGTTGCCTCATCTGTCCCTATCGTCTAGAGGCCTAGGACATCGCCCTTTCACGGCGGTAACCGGGGTTCGAATCCCCGTAGGGACGCCATATTCTCAAATAGAATAATTATATTTTTCTAATAATCTTTCTCAAGCAGATTGCACATTTTCGAATTTTCCATAAAATAGCCGCTTCTCTATGCTTGGACAAATTGTCGTATGCAATCTTCCAACTCAAATGCGAATTCAGAACCAACAACGCTAAAGCGTGCCATGAGCACTCGCCATTTAGTCATGCTTTCTTTAGGTGGCGCGATTGGTACAGGTTTGTTTTTAGGTTCTGGCGAAGTTATCGCTCAAACCGGCCCTGTGGGTGCAATTATTGCCTATGTTTTAGGTGGTTTAATTGCTTATATGGTCATGCTCTGCTTAGGTGAGCTTGCAGTACACATGCCTGTTGCTGGATCTTTTGGTGCATACGCTCAAAAATATATTGGTCCAGGCACAGGTTATATGATTTCTTGGGTCTACTGGCTCACATGGACCGCAACTTTAGGTACAGAATTTACCGCTGCCGCCTTACTGATGCAGGAATGGTTTCCGCACATTTCCATGTGGATTTGGACCATTATTTTTGCTGTCACCATTTTGGGTTTAAATCTCACCTCAACCCGAATGTTCGCCGAATCCGAATTCTGGTTGGCCTTAGTTAAAGTAGTCACCGTCATTGCCTTTATCATTCTAGGCTTGATGGCTATTTTTGGTTTCATTCCATTCCAAGGTTATGAATCAGCACCACTATTTCATAATTTGACTGCACACGGTTGGTTCCCACAAGGACTTATTCCAATATTTACCACCATGTTGATTGTTAACTTTGCCTTTTCTGGCACAGAATTGATTGGTGTTGCTGCAGGTGAAACCAAAGACCCTGCTGAGAATGTTCCAAAGGCAATCAATGCCGCGATCTGGCGTTTATTGATTTTCTTTGTCGGCACAATCGTGGTGATCAGTGCTTTACTTCCATTCCAAGTCGCTGGCTTAGGCGGTGAAGGGGTGAGTAGCAGTCCTTTCGTAACAGTATTTAACTACATTGGTATTCCTTATGCCGATGATATTATCCGTTTCGTAATTATTACTGCACTCCTCTCTGCTGCAAACTCGGGTCTTTATGCTGCATCACGTATGATGTGGTCTTTATCAGATCAGCGTCAGTTACCAAGTGTATTCTCGCGCTTATCAAAAAGTGGCACCCCGATTATTGCGCTTGTCGTGACCATGTTTGGTGCGATTCCAGGTCTGTTATCAGAACACTTTGCCCCTGAGACGATTTTTAAGAATTTATTAGGTGTTGCAGCATTTACCATGGTCATCGTCTGGATGAGTATTTGCTGGAGTCAATTTAACTTTAGACGCCAATGGTACAAAGCGGGACATAGCGCAAAAGACTTAAAATTTGCTGCACCGCTTTATCCTATCGTACCCATCTTAGGTTTTATCTTCTGTTTTATTACTGGCTTAAGTATGGCGGCAGATCCTGAGATGCAAGCAGGCTTTATTGGTTGTTTGCTGTTTATTGCAGCATGTTACCTAAGTCATTATGTTTTCTATCGAAACCGTAAATAATCAAATCTCATAAAAAATGCAGCTTAAGCTGCATTTTTTATATCTACTAATAAACCATTTATTTGATGATTTTTTCGCTTAACTACTTATTTTTGATTATTTATCCTGCGATATGTTTTATTTTTAGACACTTATTCACTTTTTTTAAATTTTATTCAGAAAAGTGTTTGACACCCTATCTAATTCACCCTAATATACGCCCACCTCTGAAACGTCCCTATCGTCTAGAGGCCTAGGACATCGCCCTTTCACGGCGGTAACCGGGGTTCGAATCCCCGTAGGGACGCCACTAAATTCGAGGAAAGGCAAAGATAAATCATCTTGCTGAGAATTTAGGCTTACAAGCGATATGTTTCATATTCTGTAAGTAAATCTCCTCCGATAAGTCCCTATCGTCTAGAGGCCTAGGACATCGCCCTTTCACGGCGGTAACCGGGGTTCGAATCCCCGTAGGGACGCCAAATTCTGAAAAAAGCCACTGCATTGACAGTGGCTTTTTTATTGCCTATTCGCTGCCAATACCGACCTGAACTTCTAGACGGCCTGATTGTACACGTAAACCTCGAATCTCAAATTGGTCCACCAATTGTTGTACCAAATCACGACTTTCTTGCAAAATATTCAAACCAGGTAAAATACTAAAATCAGTCAGACTTAACAGTTTATCAACCATCCAAGAACGGTTATTAATGAAATCAATAAAACCCGCTTCTTCAAGATCGATATACCAAAGACGATGCCCTTCCTTCTGAATGCCAGGCACATCACGAATCAAATGATTAATCAGGAATGGAATCGGTAAAGAGTTAATCACCTCAAAACTGACATTACCCACCCGACGCGCTGCCCAGTTGGTTAAAGTTCCGCCATGACGAATCTGTAAATCAAGATGCTCATCAACTTGGCGCAGACGCAAATATTTTTCCTGCCCGATACGGCATTCCAGCACATTAAATTCTAGCGAAAGGCGATACAGAAAACGACGATAATGTCCATCTAGCTCAATGTGGAAGCGATCATTGCCACATTCAATTTTAATATCATCGATTTCAGAGCGATCCATACGTTTTCGGATCTGATTATTAAGCAGCATTTCAGGTAAATATAAGGTGAGACTACTTTTTCCTAGCGATGCTCTTGCCATCGTTAATGCAACTTGACGTGCCGCTTCACTGGTTTCTGAAACCATGTCACGAACGGTATTGCGTACCCCTTCAACACCCCGCTTGGTATGATGTGTTACATGATCTAAAGCATCTAATGCTGCATCTGCCACCCCAGCGATATTACGTGAGGTATCACTGGCAAATTCAACCGCATCTTGTGCATGTTGCAATGTTTTATTGATCAGTCGACGTGATAATGATGGTTTATCATCAGATGATGATTCATCTGCTGGCATAATATCGAACATCGCCTTTTTATCATCTTGTCGATTCAAGATGTTCTCCCTCTTCCCTTTCTTGCTGACTCATTTCTTATGAGCGTCGATCTGCTTTATGAACTTATTAGACGTTTTTCTGTAGATTAGCATGCCCTGCACAGCAATTTGCGTATTTTTGTTGCGCGATACTAAATTATTTACGTCATCAAATCATCGCTTCCATTCCGAAATTTCCATCCTTCATCTACTCGTTATTCTCTGCTTGCACAAATTGAATCTGGCTCAAACGAATTGCTTTGTACTGCTCCAATGCGGACTCAAGCCGTTGTATCTTTTCTTGGCCAATACCAAAATTCGACAATTCACGCAGTGCCACCCAAGCTGCTTGCATCTGATCCAATTCATTGCCTTTTTCTAACTTTGTCTGCATCCACGCCACTAAGTCTTGAGCACGTTTTTGCATTTCAAACTGCAAGGCGAATAATCCACTACTAAGTGCAACTTCATTCCACTGTTTAAGCAAATGATCAACCTGTCTAAACTGTTTCATTTGCTGTTGTAAATATGGATTCAGGGCCTCTTGGTAGAACCACACAGCAAAGGTTTTCATTTCCTGAACCACAATGTCTCGCTGCGCATACAATGCTGCTCGCTCTGGATGTTGTTTATTCAAACGCACATCCCCCAGATAAGCCATAAGACCTTGTTCTAAGATGATCCGAATTTGACCGAGACTTAGCTCGACGATATGTGTCGATTCAATCTCAGCAAGTAAAGTAGCCAGTTCAATTTTTTGTTCAGGTTGCAGCAATACTTCCAAACGATTTGCATCTTGTTGCAACACTCGCCATAACTGAGCAAGCAAATGTGCGCTATCTGATGATGAACTTTCTTCAACCTGCAGCAAGCGTTGTAACGCTTTTTGCAAACTTGCTGACTGTGCCAGACCTTCTACTATACGAGCTTCACTTAATAATTGTGGTGCATGTGCAATTACGGCCTGACTAAAAGGAATATGCGACTCCTTAGCACCCAGCATTCCATTGAGAGATTTTCCCAATGAATTTAAGCCACGTCCAACATCTGCCAAGATATTGCTTTCAGTGGCTCGCGTTTTTAAGATGGACTCAGGCAATAACTGACTCACCGCGCGTTGCAAGGACTTGTCATAATTTTTCTGGTCAATTGGCTTTTGATAGTGAATCAGCAGATGCATGGCATATTCAGCATCACTTACTTGCAGTTTATATTCAGGCTGATTTCGACTTAATAAACAGTCAATATATGCATAAAATGCAATTTCGTTACGCTGAGTAGATTGCTGGGCTGCCCATTCATACCATTCAATTGCTTGGTCATATTTTGCTGCACCCGCATAGGCTTTCGCTAAAGCAATAGCGTGTTGAGCAGTTGGATAGTGCTGTTGGAAATAGTTGAGTAATTCAATTTTAGGTTGTTGGTCTAAACAACGATCAAGTTGACGTAGGTAGCCATTGATTTGCTGCTGTGTGGGTTGCGTCACGATGAAATTAAGTCGATACATCAAGCATTGTTCATACCAAGCGCATTTACGCGCATGAAATTCATAAGCAGCAAGCAGCTCATCTTCAATCAGTTGAATCAATTCTGTGGAATAGAGAATATCTTCATCATTCTCATGTTTAAATTTCCAGTGCTTGGGTAAGGAAACTTTAAATAATCGCAATAGGAAATGAGCACTCAGATCAGGACTTTCCATGCTCACCAGCATCAACTTATCTTGAGTTGAAAGATGCTCTTTTCCTTTCTGTATGCGTGACAAACGCAATTTTAGAATCTTGGTGGGTAACATGCGTTTCCTTTCGCACTATTCAGCCAGTTCATCTCGCAACTTAGCAGACTGAACATCCTTTTGCGAACAGCTTTAGACGAGCTGTAGCGTGACCTTCTAGGCAACCATATACGCAGCACGCTATATCCGTACATTGGAAAAAATAAGTAAATTTATGTATTTGAAACGCTCAGGATTTTTGCTTTTACATAAATTTCGCTAAAATAGACAAAACAGAATAGGAATCCTCTATGCAATACCGCTGCCCGAAATGTCAAAGTGTGAAGATTATGCCTGCGAGTCAGGGTGCCAACAGCCCGCGCCCGAATGTGCCAAAAAGTTTAGTACTTCTCGTCCCAGCTATTTTCATTTTATTGATCTTGGTCTTGATTAGTGTTGCGATGTGGATTTTTGGCAATGGCGCAGGTCAAGGTCTACAAATCGCAACCGTGGTCGTCTTTGTCATCTGTGTGATTGCAGGCGTTTTATTTTGGCGTGATTTGCCTGATTTTAAAATTTCAATGCAATCCTTTATGCAGGCACAAAAGCATTGGAAATGCCGTGACTGCAACAATGAATGGCAAAATTAAGATCACATTAAAAGTGTTACACCTCACATCAGCTTAATGCTGATGTGACGGATCATGTTCTAATTCTTCATCATGTTGATGCGTATGCTGACAATTCATTTCTGCATCATCTTCAATTTGCAAGGTAACCTCACCAATCTCATGCTTATGCGCCAGCATATCAATTGCCGCACGATGTAGCTGATTACGATCTGCATTCGGAGCAAACAGATGCACTGTAAGATGAATATTCTTTGATGTGATCGCCCATACCTTCAATTGATGGATACTTTCCACCCCATCGAGTGCAAGTAAATCATTGCGTAGTTTTTCAATATCGACTTCTTCAGGCACGCCTTCCAATAAAATATTGATACTCTGTCTGAGCAGAATCCATGTTCTCGGTAATACCCAAAAACCGATGGCAACCGCGAGAATGGTATCGACCCAATACCAATTGGTGTAATAAATTACAATCGCACCAATAATCACACCCACCGAACCCAGTGCATCACTCAACACTTCGAGATAAGCACCTTTCATATTCAGGCTTTCCGCCGCACTCGACATCAAAATCTTCATCGAAATCAAATTAATGATCAAACCCAATGATGCCACGATCAGCATGCCAACACTTTGAATCTCAGGTGGTTGAGTAAAACGTTGGTAGGCTTCATAAAGAATATAGATTGCCACAAAGAATAGCATCGACGCGTTAAATAATGCCGCCAGAATTTCAAAACGTTGATAGCCAAAAGTACGTTTATTATCCGCAGGCCGTTTCGCGATTTTAATTGCAGCTAGAGCGATCGCTAAAGCAGCAGCATCGGTAAACATATGCGCAGCATCGGACAATAAAGCCAAACTTTGTGTAATTAAACCCGCGACTACTTCAACGATTAAGAATGTTGAGGTTAATACCAACGCGATCGTAAGTTTTTTTGCATTGCCTTCAGTAACGACTGCATGACTATGATCATGCCCTTGATGTCCACTCATGTTGGACTCCTTATCATTATCAAAATAAGACCCATCTGTTTCAGGTCTTATAGTCAGCCAAAGCTGGGATAGCTCTGGCTGGTTCAGATTCTTCTTAATAAAATGTTTAATTAAGAAGATAGCATAAATGGATTAAGTTGCGGTTTCCTGACTTTTTCGCTCTTTAACCTCATTCATCCAACGATAAACCACAGGCAAGATCAACAAGGTCAGTAAGGTAGATGAAATAATCCCGCCAATCACCACGGTTGCCAACGGGCGTTGCACTTCAGCACCCGTACCCGTGGCAATCGCCATCGGAATAAAGCCCAGCGATGCGACAAAAGCCGTCATGAGCACAGGTCGTAGACGCAATACGGCGCCATGCCATGTTGCATAATGGACATCGTATTGTTCTCTCAACTCTTTGATAAAGCTCAGCATCACCAGACCATTCAATACGGCCACGCCAGATAGCGCAATAAAGCCAACGCCCGCAGACATCGACAATGGAATATCGCGTAACCACAGCGCCACCAAACCGCCTGACAAGGCAAATGGCACGCCACTAAACACCAGCAAGCTTTCTTTAAAGTTATTAAAGACTGCCATTAACAGAACAAAGATCATCAGCAATGCCAATGGCACCACAATTTGCATTCTGGCTTTAGCAGAGGCTAGATTTTCAAACTGACCGCCATAACCGAGCCAATAACCGCTTGGTAATTTTTGCTGTGCAAGTTTCTGCTGCATCTCACCCACGAATGAACCCAAATCACGATCTCGAACATTGGTCGTCACGACAACACGACGCTTACCGTTCTCACGACTAAGCTGTGCCAAACCTAAGATATTTTCAACTTTAGCCACATCTTGCAATTTGATCAGGCCACCATTGGGTAGCTGAATCGGCAACATGGCCAATTGCTGCGGTGTCCGCATCACATCATCCAAACGCACCACAAAATCAAAACGACGGTCACCCTGCAAAATCTGTCCAACACTTTGTCCACCAATACTGGCAGCGACCAAGTCCTGAATGGATTTCACTGATAAACCATATTGCGCAGCCAGTGCATGATCAATATCAACATTGAGCAAAGGTAAACCGTCCGTTTGCTCGACCTTCACTTCACTTGAGCCTGTGATGGTTCTTAAGGTTTGAGCGACTTTTTCTGCCTCTTGGTTCAATACCTGCATATCATCACCAAAAATTTTCACCCCGATATCACTACGTACCCCTGAGATCAGTTCGTTGAAACGTAATTCAATCGGCTGAGAAAACTCACTGTTATTGCCAGGAATTTTCTCAACATAGGCCAACATTTTGGTACGCAACTCATCGATGGTTTCCGACTTATCGGGCCATTGATCACGCGGTTTTAACAGAACGATTGCATCAGAAATATTCGGAGGCATTACATCTGTTGCTACTTCGGCCGTTCCTGTACGCGCAAAAATTGCTTTGATTTCAGGAAATTCTGCAAGCAACTGCTTTTCAACACTTTCCTGAATTTTGAGCGACTCTTCAATCCCAGTACTCGGTGCACGCATCAATTGTAAAGCAAAGTCTCCTTCACTCAGTTGTGGTGCAAACTCACTCCCGACACGCGAACCAATCGCAGCAGTGAGTATCAAAATAGTCACTGCACCTGCCACCACCACATAACGAAAGGCATAGGCTTTATCCAACAAGGCCTCATAATTGCGTTTTAATGCAGCCATCCAGCGGCTTTCTTTTTCTTTTACCTCACCCGTGACAAATAAAGCCACCGCTGCAGGAACAAAAGTCACAGATAAAATGATTGCTCCGATTAATGCCAATACCACCGTCATCGCCATAGGATGGAACATTTTTGCTTCCACACCTGCTAGCGCAAAGATTGGCAAATACACCACCATAATGATGATTTGTCCAAAAATCAGCGGACGTCGAGCTTGTTTTGCTGCCAAGAATACTTCGGTAAAACGTTCTGAACGGGTTAGGAGTCGACCTTTATGATGTTGTGCTTCTGCCAATCGTCGAATACAGTTTTCGACAATTACCACCGCACCATCGACAATAATCCCGAAATCCAATGCCCCCAAACTCATCAGGTTGGCACTGATCTTTTGCTCTGCCATTCCTGTCAGCGTAAATAACATCGACAGCGGAATAATACAGGCGGTAATCAGTGCAGCACGGAAGTTCCCCAAAAACACAAATAGGATCACAATCACAAGGATTGCACCTTCAATCAGGTTCTTGGCCACCGTTTTAATGGCTTTATCAACTAGATGACTACGGTTGTATACGGTTTCAATCACCACACCTTCAGGTAATGAGCGTTTGATTTCCTGCATCTTGCTATCTAAGGCTTGGGCGATAGATTTACTGTTCTCGCCCATCATCATCATGGCAATACCGAGTACGGTTTCTTCACCGTTGTACGTTGCACCACCTGTTCTTAGATCATGCCCAATCGAAACCGTTGCAACATCGGCAACACGAATCGGTAAACCATTTTTGGTACTGACCGTGACATTCTCAATGTCCTGTACGGTCTTTAACATGCCCGGAATACGTACGGTAAGCTGTTGACCATTTTCTTCAATAAAACCGGCACCACGGTTTTCATTATTTTCAGTGAGTACAGTTTGCAAATCGCTTAAGGGAATTTGCAGCTGTTGTAAGCGTTTTAAATCTGGAGAAACCACATAGGTCTTGTTGTATCCACCAATCGTATTGATTTCAGCAACACCCGGCACACGTTGTAATTGAGGGCGAACAATCCAGTCCTGAATTTCACGCAGATCCATAGCCTGATAAGGTGTACCATCGGCCTTTTTGGCATTCGGTTCAGCCTTGATCACCCATTGATAGATCTCCCCTAGACCCGTTGAAATCGGTGACATCTGTGGATCAATATCATCAGGCAAAGCACTTTTGGCTTCCTGTAAGCGTTGGTTAATCAGCTGACGTGCCCAATAGATATCAGTACCATCTTTAAAGATCACCGTGACTTGGGATAAGCCGTAACGGGAGATCGAACGGGTTTGTTCCAAATTAGGAATACCCGACATGGCATTTTCAATCGGATAAGTAATTCGCTGTTCAACCTCAGGGGCAGTGAATCCACCTGCTTGGCTGTTAATTTGTACCTGTACGTTAGTAATGTCAGGCACGGCATCAATCGACAGTTTTTGGTAGCTATAAATACCAACTCCGATCCACGCCACCACAAACAGCATGACCCAAATCGCATTACGGATTGAAAACTGAATAATCCGATCAAACAAGCCTTCCGCGGGAGGAAGCTGTAACTTATCTTTAATGTCCATGCTCAGCCTCTCCCTTCTCGATCTCAGATTTCAAAAGGAAACTGCCTTGACTGACATATTGTTGCTTTTCAGTCAGACCCGATTGGATTTCCACCCACTGTCCATCACTTGAATAATTACCCAGTTGTACTGGGGTTGGGGTGAAATGCATCTGGTCTTTCTCTTGCCTAGCAACAAAAACCGTGGCTTTGCCTTCAATCTGCTGAATCGCCGCTTTGGCAACACGAAGTACAGGCTTCTTGTCTGTGCCATCTAACAACACGTTCACCATCAGATTAGGGCGTAATTCTTTGGCTGGGGTTAACACTTTGGCACGCACCTGCAAACGACCTGTCTGGGTATCTGCCGCAGTAGTCAAAGTCTGAATTTGTGCTTTAAAGCTATTATTGGTTTGCAGCGACTTAAACTCGATCTGCTGATCTGGTTGGACATTGATGTTATTCACACTTGGTAAAATAAACTCAATCCAGAGTTGGTCCAGCTGATCAATCACAAATAACTGCTTATCGGCGGTAATTTGCTCACCCACCACAATATCTTTCAAACTCACCACACCACTTAAAGGCGCGGTTAAAACATAACGCCCCTGACTGCCGCTCGATGCACCTAGAGCTGATAAGCGGCTACGTGCAGCTTGTACCTGAATCTGTGCCTGACGATAAGCATTATAAGCACGTTGATAATCCTGACGTGCAGAAACACCTTGTTCCCAAAGTTGTTTTTCACGTTGATAATCTTGCTGGGCAAGGGTTAAAGCTTCTTGGGCAATACTTAAATTGGCTTGTTGATCTACCAAATCAGGAATAAATAGAGTGGCTAAAACTTGCCCTTTTTTGACTTGTTGACCCAGTACCGCATTGACGCTTTCCACACGTCCAGCAAAGGTCGCTGAAACATGTGCTTGTTGATCAGTATTGGTCACCAGTTTTGCAGGGTAAGCAAATTGCTGCCCAACTTCACCTACACCAACCTGAGCCAGTTTAACGCCATACTCAGTCATCTGTTTTGGGGTCAGATTCAGACTGCCCTCCTCACTTTCTTGACCATGACCTGCTTCACCTTCTGTATGACCTTCTTCGCCTTCGGCATGACTATCACCCGCTGCCTCCGCTTCACCACTGGCTTTGTTCTTGCCAGTAAAAAATAATAAAGCGCTGAGGATTAAGCCAACCACGACAACCAGAATGACCCAAAACCACTGTTTTTTAGATTTATTTGTCGACATTATTCTGCTCCTATTACAGTGGGAAGGTTATTGGTATCTTTCCAAAGGGTCTGATTAATTTGATTTAATGCATCACTTGAACTCACCATACTCGGTTCAATTCCCAGTGCTAAACTCTCTGCCTCAATCTGTTTTTGCCATGCACTTTTAAGTAACTGCACCTTATTTAAACGTTGATCCTGCAATTGCATGGTGGCTTGCTGCACATCAGTAATGGCATATTTACCGACTTTGAAACCGAGCAGCATTTTCTCTTGCACCGTTTCAGACAATGGAATTTGTCGCTGATTGACCAGATCAAACTGTTGTTTTAGACCAGTCAACTCTGCGCTTAAAGTCTGAATTGCATTTAAGTTTTGTTGCTTATAAAACTGTTGCTGCTTAACCAGTAGATCTTGCTTGGCATTGGCAATACGCAATGAATATTGCTGGCGATTAAAAATATTCAACGGAATATCAATGCCTAATCTGAACTTGTTATCCGTCGAATTTGTTTCTGCACTTTTACTTTGCACCATCCCCAAATTCAGGGTTGGATTCGGTCGATTGAATACTTTTAAATAATCAATATTGGCTTTTTGTCGCACAATATCGAGTTGAATTGCTCGCTCAAATAAATTGTTCTGCAAATAACTTTGCAAATCTTTTTGTTGCGGCCATACATTGCTTGCCTGAGCGGAGAATCGACCGTCCGTACTGCCCCATAAATTCGCCAGTTGGCGCTTTGCAGTAGCTAAAGCCAGTTCGGTTTGTTGAAATAAACGTTGATTTTCAATATGTGCCATCAGGGTACGATCTAAATCGACCTGTGCAATGCTCCCAGCTTGCAGTCTTAAACGCGTGGCATCTAAAGTAGCCTGACTGGTTTTTAACTGTGCCTGAACCACGTCATGTTCCAGCTCTAACACCACCACTTGCGACCACAGATATTTGACTGCCAACTCAAGTTGAGCATCGTATAACTCTTGATTAAGACCCACTTGGGAAGCTTGCACATCAGCGAGTTTCACAGCTGCACGGCGTTCGCCAAAAACGTCCAGTTTTTGCGAAAGACCAAATTCTAATTCCTTGTCTTTACCAGATCTGAAATCAGTTTGTTGAATCGAAATACTTGGGTTTGTCCATAAACGCGCTTGTTTAACATTGGCCTCGGCGATCCCTTGCTGAGTTTGCCAAACGCCCATACTTGCCTGATGCTGTTTAACATCTTGCAGGATTTGTTCAAAATTCAGGTTTCGCTGTGCCGCCTGAGTCGAAGCATGATTTACATCAAGCAAAGCCTCTGCTGCTGCAGATTGACTATGAATCACAGTCGCTAAAGCAATCGCTAAGACTGGCCATTTGAATGCCAATGAAGGCGTACGATGTTCTACTGCATTTTTCTTAAACGCATAGGTACGCTGATTTAAATTTAAAGACATATAAAGCCCCGCAAATAATAAGGTTGCGGTGGGCTATTTTTCGGCTACCCCACCTATAGCGGGGTCAATACAGGGGGAGGATTTAGTTCTGATAAATGCGGGGACTGGTAGGAATTGGACCAGTAGTATTTTGGTTGTGCTTCATGAGTCCGCAAAATGGGTTCATTTAACTGTTGCTGTGCTTCCGTCACGACCACATGGAAACAAGAAGGCAAATGATCATGGTGATCCTGCAAACTTAATGGCATCGGTAAATCCGAAGCGTATTGATCCACCAGTTTTGAATACTTCTCAGAAACCTGTACATTTTCAGGAACGTGATGCCCGAAATGATTCGAAGTACTGTATTCACCCGACTTTTCATGCGCGCAATAAGCTGCAGCCACATTCCAGAAACTTTGGAACATGAACAAACTCAGCAAGACGGTCACAAAAATCGTTGAGCGTTGCAACAGCACACCCTTACAGTAAATTGCACAAACGCACTATAGCAGGCTATGCCAATGTAATAAAATTACAAAACTTTTTTGTACAAATTTCCTTCTGATTTAAAACAGTTTTTTATTCTAAAGAGAAAGAACTTTCCTAACTTTTGAGCCATCCATATGTATAAAATCTTATCACTTTTCCTCGTCACAAGCTGTCTTGGTCTCAGCGGTTGTACAACCACCCTTTTAGACCAAACTTTTCCAAAAGAAAGCACACAGACGACATCCATTACCTTAAAGCAAGATCAGATTATTGCATTAGGTCAAGCCGTCCAAAATCAAACCGAACAGGGATTAGTGTTTATAGGAAAGGATTTTAATTATTTAATGACTGACGGCAGTGCCCAGCTCTTAACACTGCTCAATGCGATTCCAGCAGAACAACGCAGTTTAACCAGTCCCTCGCCTCTGGTACTGACGATGGAAGATCCAAATCATTTCAGTGGAGTACTACAAATTCGCTATAACACGCGAATGGTAGATCTCGATCAAAAGCAAAAAGTCTTATTAAAATCTTTAGGTTTTCGCCAAAACTTTGATTTGATCCAAAATCAGCAAACTGCACCCTATCCTTATATCAATGTATTTTTCAAAGGACAGCTTTATCAAGGATTAGATCACAAAAAAATTCAGCAGAAATTAGCACAACCTTATCCAATTCTTCTCCAGCAACAGATAACGACCACCACCAAGCATCCAGTTAAACGTGCGACCCACATGGTGCTTTATCCTTTAGCTATGGCCTTCGATGTCATTACCGTTACACCAATCTTAATATGGTCTGATATACGGGGTGATTTTAATAAATAAATACCGAATTCAGCCAAGTCTATTGATATCGCAGCTTCTGTTAACTCAACTTTTCATAAGCATAAAAAAACCAGCTCGAAAGCTGGTTTTTTTATTGGCAGGAATTAACCTGTAATCTTTTTATATTTAGAACGTTTTGCTACTGCTGCATCACCTAAACGCGACTGACGGTATGCTTCATATTCGGCATAGTTACCTTCGTAGAACTCAGGCTGTTCATTTTCAAATGACAAGATATGCGTTGCAATACGGTCAAGGAACCAACGGTCATGCGATACCACCATCACTGTACCTGGGAATACCAAGATTGCATCCTCAAGTGCACGTAAGGTTTCGATATCCAAGTCGTTCGATGGTTCATCCAGTAAGATAACGTTTGCACCCAACTGTAAAATTTTCGCAAGTTGTAAACGGTTACGCTCACCACCTGATAATTCGCCTACACGTTTTTGCTGATCTTGGCCTTTAAAGTTAAAGCGACCAATATAAGCACGCGATGCAATTTCATACTCACCGATTTTTAGGATATCTAAACCACCAGAAACTTCTTCCCAGACGGTTTTATTATTATCCAAAGTATCACGGATCTGACCCACGTAAGCCACTTTAACTGACTCACCTAAAGTCACAGTACCCGTATCTGGTTGCTGTTCACCAGTCATCATACGGAATAGCGTTGTCTTACCTGCACCATTCGGACCAACAATACCGACAATCGCTGTAGGCGGGATAGTAAAAGTTAAATCCTTATAAAGCAGACGACCATCAAATGATTTACTGATGCCTTCAACTTCTACAACTTTATTGCCTAGGCGCGGGCCAGGTGGAATATAAATTTCAGAAGTTTCGTTACGCTGTTGGAACTCACGTGAGTTAAGTTCTTCAAAACGCTCCATACGCGCTTTGTTTTTCTTTTGCTGACCTTTGGCATTTGAACGAACCCATTCCAGTTCTTTTTTCAATGCCTTCGCAAAAGATTCTTCTTGCTTGTTTTCTTGCTCTAAACGTGCATTCTTTTGTTCTAACCAAGAAGAATAGTTACCTTGGTAAGGAATACCCATGCCACGGTCAAGTTCAAGAATCCACTCAGCGACGTTATCTAAGAAATAACGGTCATGCGTAATCGCAACGATTGTGCCTGGGAAGTCTTTCAAGAAACGCTCTAACCAAGACACTGACTCAGCATCTAAATGGTTCGTCGGTTCGTCAAGAAGCAACATATCTGGCTTAGAAAGCAATAAACGACATAATGCAACACGACGGCGCTCACCACCTGAAAGCAATGATACATCTGCATCCCAAGCTGGAAGATTCAATGCATCAGCAGCAATTTCAAGCTGGTTATTCAGG
Source organism: Acinetobacter sp. TUM15071 (assembly GCF_008980925.1). NCBI lineage: Bacteria > Pseudomonadati > Pseudomonadota > Gammaproteobacteria > Moraxellales > Moraxellaceae > Acinetobacter > Acinetobacter sp. TUM15071. Next base: position 208,847 of record NZ_BKGB01000006.1, read on the forward strand.
TTATGCGCATCCCAAGCATGGATAATTGATTCTAATTTTTCCTGCTCTTTTGCAAGCGCATCAAAATCTGCATCAGGCTCAGCATATTCAGCAAAAACTTGATCAAGACGAGCTAAAGCATCAAGTGCTTCACGCACACCATCTTCAACGTTACCACGAACGTCTTTAGTTGGGTCGAGTGGCGGTTCTTGTTCTAAGTAGCCGATCTTGATTCCTGGTTGTGCACGAGCTTCACCTGAGAAATCTTTATCTACGCCAGCCATAATACGGAGTAAGGTTGACTTACCAGCACCGTTCAAACCAAGCACACCAATTTTTGCGCCTGGGAAAAATGATAAAGAGATGTCTTTCAAGATTTCGCGCTTAGGCGGAACCATTTTCGACACTCGATTCATCGTATAAATATATTGGGCCACGCAGGACTCCTCAAGAAAAACGAATACATCGCAAAATAGCGAATAAAATAATCGGCGTATTATACGCTGAAAACCCAATTGACTTGAAGTTAAGATGACATTTGTTTGTCTGGATCAAAGGATTTTCTTTTGCAAGACATTACAGGTTTGAATTATTTCGTCATTTTCAAAAATAATTGCAACGGCTAAAGGCAGGCTATATCACTAAAATCACTATCAAGCGCAAAAATTATGCACCATTTTGGATAAAATATACGCTAGACTCGATCAATATTTAACACACGTAGATGATGTAATCATGACCTATAAAGATGAAACTTTAGCCATTCATGCGGGATATTCACCAGAAGCAACCACCAAAGCAGTGGCGGTGCCGATTTATCAAACCACCTCTTATGCCTTTGATAATACACAACATGGGGCAGATTTATTTGATCTTAAAGTTCAAGGAAATATCTATACCCGCATTATGAACCCAACCACAGCCGTACTTGAACAACGTATTGCGGCACTTGAAGGTGGCATTGGGGCATTGGCTTTAGCCTCTGGTATGGCAGCAATTACTTACGCGATTCAGACCATTGCCGAAGCAGGTGACAATATCGCGTCCGTATCGACCTTATATGGTGGGACTTATAATTTATTTGCCCATACACTGCCAAAGCAAGGCATTGAAGTGCGTTTCTTCGATTATCAAAATCCTGAAGCATTACGCCAAATTATTGATGAAAAGACCAAACTGGTCTTTGTTGAATCGATTGGTAATCCCCTCGGCAATATTATCGACCTTGAAGCGATTGCCAAGATTGCCCATGAGTATGGCGTGCCTGTTATTGTTGATAATACCGTAGCGACACCTGCCTTATTAAAGCCATTTGAATTTGGTGCGGATATTGTTGTGCATTCGCTGACCAAGTATATCGGCGGACACGGCAATAGCATCGGTGGCGTGATTGTCGATAGCGGCAAGTTTCCTTGGAGCAAATATCCTGAACGCTTTAAAGCTTTAAATACACCTGACCCAAGCTATCACGGTGTGAATTATGTCGAGGTATTGGGTGAAGCCGCTTTTATTGCGCGTGCGCGCGTGGTGCCATTACGTAATACTGGTGCAGCAATTAGTCCATTAAGCGTATTCTTAATCCTACAAGGACTGGAAACCTTAAATCTGCGGATGGAACGTCATACTGAAAATGCCATCAAAATTGCCGAATATTTAAAACAACATGCAAAAGTGAAGTGGGTAAATTATGCTGGTCTAAAAGACCATCCACAGCACCATTTGGCACAAAAGTATGTGAAAGGTAAACCTTCTGCAATCCTTTCTTTCGGTGTTCAGGATGGTCTGGCAGGCGGCACCCGCTTTATTGATGCATTACAGCTATTTACGCGTCTGGTGAATATCGGAGATGCCAAAAGTCTAGCTTGCCATCCAGCCACGACAACCCACCGCCAACTCAATGCAGAAGAGCTCAAATCAGCAGGCGTCAGTGAAGACTTAGTGCGTTTATCTATTGGGATTGAGCATGTCGATGATCTGATTGCAGACCTAGAACAGGCCCTTGCACAAGTTTAATTTTAATGAAATCAATAAGCCCCTCTTCAGGGGCTTATTTTTTGTGCAAAAGTTAAAAAATATAATTGCTTTTTCAACTATTACAAGATCTTGTTTTAGAGCTTTTACTCTAAAAAACACATTATTTTTCAAAGATTTACACTAGACAAACAAAAAATATCGGTTAATATTACATCAAAATAAAGTGTAGTGTTTAATCGTAATAAGAAGGCATTGCAAACAACAGCGTGATTAATGTAGGTAACTTACATGAATGCAAAACTCAAAAAACTTTTTCAGCAAAAAGTCGACGGTAAAACAATCATTGTCACAGGAGCATCAAGTGGTATTGGTTTAACGGTTTCAAAATACCTTGCTCAAGCAGGTGCCCATGTCTTATTGCTCGCTCGTACCAAAGAGAAGTTAGATGAGGTCAAAGCTGAGATCGAGGCTGAAGGTGGAAAAGCGACCGTATTTCCATGTGATCTCAATGATATGGAATCTATTGATGCGGTTTCAAAAGAAATCTTAGCAGCAGTAGATCACATTGATATTCTTGTAAATAACGCAGGACGTTCAATCCGTCGTGCGGTACATGAGTCGGTTGATCGTTTCCATGACTTCGAACGTACCATGCAGTTAAATTACTTTGGTGCAGTACGTTTAGTGTTGAATGTTTTACCGCACATGATGCAGCGTAAAGACGGCCAAATCATTAACATCAGCTCGATTGGTGTTCTTGCCAACGCAACGCGCTTTTCTGCTTACGTTGCGTCTAAAGCTGCATTGGATGCATTTAGTCGTTGTTTATCTGCGGAAGTTCACTCACACAAAATTGCGATTACCTCTATCTATATGCCTTTGGTCCGCACGCCAATGATCGCGCCAACTAAAATTTATAAATATGTACCAACGCTTTCACCTGAAGAAGCAGCTGATTTAATTGCCTATGCGATCGTGAAGCGTCCGAAAAAGATCGCAACCAATTTAGGCCGACTTGCATCGATTACCTATGCAATTGCACCAGACATTAACAACATTTTAATGTCGATTGGTTTCAACTTATTCCCAAGCTCTACCGCGTCTGTTGGTGAGCAAGAAAAGTTGAATTTAATTCAGCGTGCTTATGCGCGTTTGTTCCCAGGTGAACATTGGTAATCCATTTTAAAAATTCAAAAACAGCCGATCTTTTGATTGGCTGTTTTTTTAGAAAAAATATCTATGAAGGGGTGATTTGATTCATCCAATCAGTTGTTTTACGGATCGCTAGTTCTAAATTTCCCATCGAAATCTGCCAATGCTGTTGAAACTGCGTCAATCGTTCTCGATCCAGCTGTTCTGTTCTTAGAAAACTTAGCATTTCCGGAGACATTTCTAATGTTTTCGCCAACCATTGCCATTTTAAAATAAGCCTTAGCAGTCCAACTGGTACATGTCTGGTTGGTGCACTCACCTGTAATTGATCTGCAATCATTCGAGTGAGTTGATGCAAAGCCAGATTATTTTCACTGACAGCCAACATCGCTTGATTCGACAAAGTCATATCCACAGAAGCACTGACCATTATCCGACATAGGTCATCGACCCGAACCAAAGGTAGATAATGCTGAGCCGTTGCAGGGATGGCACTCATTTTTCCCCGTTTGAGCAAATCAATCATTTGCGCGATCGGCTGATTCGTGGGAATTTCACCAGACACATCATCGCCAACCACTGTTGCTGGGTGGATAATCGTCCAATCTACCGATAGCTGTTCTGCTTGCTGTATCCATGCAAAATGGGCTTCTATCTTGGATGCTTCATAAGCCCCCAGATGCTGATACACAGATTGCCACTCTGTACGCTCAGGTTGTTCAAGAAAAACTCCTGCTTGCTGTAAATGACCCGTGATCGTCAACATATAACCCGAAACATGTACTGCGCGCTTCAAAGCACAATATTGCTGAACACAAGTTAATAAATTCAATGCACCTTCGACATTTACGGCCCGCGCTTGTTGCATACTCAGGTTCCACGCAAACAACGCACTACTATTATATAAAGTATCCACTGCACTTAGTTTTTGCCAATCTTGCTCGCTGATGGCAAGCTTAGCCTGTGTCACATCACCTTGAATAAAGCTCAATTGATTCAAGGACACACCTTTTTGACTGAGCCAATTTGTGAGCACGGATTGTTGTTTAGCTTGATTCCGGATTAAGGCAAAAACCCTATGCCCTTGTTTTAATAATTCTAAAATTAAATAGCGACCAATAAATCCTGTCGCACCTGCGACCAATGCGACTTGTTGATCTTGCTGAGTTTTTAAGTTGTTATGCGCCATCTCATATGCTCTTTTGATTGAATGTAGGCATAAGCTAAAGTATGGAGTACACTCTATGGTCAAGTCATTTTTTAGACATATTCAAGAATAATAAGGATGATCACCATGTTAATTGGACAATTGGCAAAACAGACGGATTTAAGTCGGGATACCATTCGCTTTTATGAAAAAATGCAGTTGATCCAGTCCATCACCTGTAATAATGGCTATAAAGATTATTCAGAACAAACGCTGCAACAGTTACAACTGATTCGTACCGCAAAAAATCTTGGATTCTCGCTCAATGAAATTAAGCAGATTTTAGCGATGACAGCCCAAGATGAAATCCCTGCCTCACAAGTACAAAATATTTTCCAAGACAAGTTAGATTTGATAGATGAGAAGATTGCACAGCTTCATCAAATCAGAACGATGTTAAGTCGATTTACTCAGGGTGAAGCGTGTCCATTGAGAAAAGATTGTCCGATTCCAGACCTCAATCAATTGCTTTAAGAACTTTCTAGAATGACCGCAACTGCCCATGTGTATAAACTAAAACTTATCCACAGCCTTGCTGCATTAATCATCAGTAGCGTCTGTTAATTTTGTTTCTAGCATATTTTCTGGATCACTTATTTCCAATCCGATTGCCACACTCACCTTCCAAGACAAGCACTCCATGTCTTGAATTGAAAATAAAAAGATAAAAATCCTAAAAATGTCTTCATTACAATCCATTTACATAACATTAGCTTGTTCTTGTTCCTAGATTGTCTCCTGATACAGCTCAATTAATTGCTTTTAAAAACATTAAATTTTCAATATTGGCCATTCTGACATTCTTTATCCGTCAATGATTTAGCTAAAAAACCAGCCTTATTCTCCCTATCTAAAAATACATTCATAAAAAGCATACAAAATAGTGTCATTTTCATGCTTCTTTAGCGGTATATAACATTCTGTAAAGATTCAGTTACAGAATCTTGCTTGGTTGAAAAGGAACATATATGAGTCAGACATATAGCAAGGAAGAAAAAAGAAGTCGTATCAAAGGTATCGTCGGTGCGGCATCAGGGAATTTAGTTGAGTGGTTCGATTTCTATATTTATGCCGTTTTTGCTGCCTATTTTACCCATGCATTGACCGCTCCAGATATGGAACCAACCACCAAAGCCATTTATGTGTGGGGGGTGTTTGGTGCCAGCTTTTTCATGCGCCCAATCGGCAGTTGGTTATTCGGACGTATTGCTGACCGTCAAGGCCGTAAGCAGTCTATGGTCATTTCCATTTGCTTAATGGCACTCAGTTCATTTCTGTTTGCAGCCTTACCCACTTATGATCAAGTCGGAATGTGGGCACCCTTTTTACTGCTCATGGTTCGATTACTGCAAGGCCTCTCTGTCGGTGGTGAGTATGGTGCTGTTGCGACCTATATGAGTGAACTCGGCTTAAAAGGGCAACGAGGCTTCTTTGCATCATTCCAGTACGTCACTCTTTCAGGTGGTCAGTTACTTGCAAGTTTACTCGGGGTGATCTTGCTGGGCTTTATGACTGAACAGCAATTGAATGATGGTGGCTGGCGTATTCCTTTCGTCATCGGCGGTATTGCTGCATTATTGTCTTTACTTGCGCGTAGTCGTTTAGAAGAAACCTTGTCACATGAAGATGCTGACCGTGAAGAATCAGGTAGCTTAGTTGCCCTGCTTAAACAGCATTGGAAAACTTTCCTATTGGTTGTCGGCTATACATCAGCTGGTTCACTCACCTTCTATGTGGTCACGGTTTATTCAAAAACCTACCTCACCAATATTGGTATGGATGGCAAAACCGTTGGCTTTATCATGACCACGGCGCTATTTGTATTCATGTTGGCACAACCATTGTTCGGCATGTTGTCAGATCGCATTGGCCGTCGTGCTTCCATGTTGGCATTCAGTTTACTCAGCGCAATCTTTATTTATCCTGTCATGGTCACAGGTATGCGCAGCTTTGCTGACTCCCCTGTGATTATCACCCTGTTACTGATTTTCTTGATGATGTTGCTGAGCTTCTATACCTCTATCAGTGGTCTAGTCAAAGCTGAAATGTTCCCGCCGCATGTTCGTGCGTTAGGTGTAGGTTTCTCCTATGCGGTGGGTAATGCGCTCTTTGGCGGTTCCGCGCCATCGGTAGCGTTATTATTTAAAGATGCAGGCATTGAAAATACCTTCTTCGTATACGTTATTATCATGTTATTGATCTGTTTCATATGTAGCTGGGCATTACCGAAAAAGCCTGAATATCTTGAACATGACCACTAAATAAATTGTGTCCTAAATCTAAACCACCTTTGTAAAAAGCAAAGGTGGTTTTTTATTTTGAGCGTTATTGCAAATAAGGATTTAAATTCACAAGCTGCTTAAACCCACTCTGTACCAGCATAGCAGTACGAGATCGAGGCCGTTGCTGTGCTTCCTGTTGAGTAAATTTAATCATAATCTGATTATAATCAAGACGCGGGTATCTTTGCTGTAATTGCTGTCTAAACAGTTCTGAAAACTCAAAACCACGACTGCCGATGACGTCACAACTGGCCGCTTGTTGCAGCAAATGCGCTTCTATCCCCTCATCGAGCCCAACATAAGGATTCATATGCATACTGATCACCTCAAAAAGTTGATCCGCGCGTGCAGGTCGCCACCCCTGTTCAAGAGACCAATCTCTTGCAGCATAAGCGCCCTGTCCTGCAAAACAACGACAATGTTGATGATGCTGATAATGTTGTTCTGTCATACCTAAATCATGCAATAAGCACGACACTGCTAATAATTCATCATCATGTTGCATGTTTTGCATTTTGGCAAAAGCAATGGCATAACACCATGTACGAAGACAATGATTTTGCAGAGACGTTGAGCTACAGGACTGCATCTCCTCTAAAGCTCGTTGCACATCTACGCTATCAGGCAAAATAAGATCATCCAGACGCAATTCGTGCTGAACAGTCGGTCTGCTGCGATTCGCTAAACTATACATTTTTATACTCTGTTTCAACACAGGAAAGAGGCTATGCCTCAACAGCAACATACGATCTTTTAAGGATAAATCACCTGAGGTTTGCATCATCCAAGCTTGTCGGCCAATTTGCATTTTTGTCTCTTTTTAAAATTAGAGCAATTACTCTAATTTTTACTCAAAAGAATTACGAAAGTCAAAAGTATAGCGATCAGTTTTATAGTTTCTTACGACTACATCTATATTTAAAAGACCATTTTTCTCACACTTATCACATAATTTAAAAAGCAACTTAAACCGCATTATTGGCTAAAATTAAACATTTTGTTCATTTAATCCGCTTTTTGCGTAGTTTTTATTCTTATTTTTAAGAATTAATTAAGTTTTTATGCATAATGGACGGCGCTTTATTTTTTATTTTTGGTGTATTTTTTAACACTTTTCCAATGACAAGAGGTTACAACTTAAGGGAGTAAATAATGCTGACGCTGATCGGTATTCTAATTATTGTGACGATTGTCGTGCTGCTGATGTCTGGAAAAACCAGTCCTATTGTAGCCATGTCGATTGTTCCTCTTATTGGCGCCCTCATTGCTGGTTTTTCGATTAGCGAGATTTCTGGCTTCTTTGAAGCTGGTCTAGCCAAAGTGACCAAAGTAGCGACCATGTTTTTATTCGCTATTTTATTTTTCAGTATATTAAAAGAATTACATGTCTTTGACCCCATGATTAAACGTATGGTTCAAATGACGCGTGGCAATATGGTGATTGTTGCCGTGATGACTACTGTGATTGCCGCAATTGTGCATCTGGATGGTTCTGGTGCTGCAACCTTCCTGATTATTATTCCTGCCTTACTTCCCCTGTACCGAAAACTCGGCATGAGCCCCTATCTGATGCTATTGCTGATGGCGGGTAGTATGGGTGTGATGAATATGGTGCCATGGGGCGGACCTTTAGGACGTGCTTCAGCCGCGACAGGTTTAGATGCTGCCACACTCTGGCATAGCCTGATTCCCGTTCAAGTGGCGGGTGTTGCAGGGATGATGGTATTTGCCGTATTTATGGGCTTACGTGAGAAAAAACGCATTCTCGCAGCCCAAGCTCTCGGTACCACGCCATTTGAACAAGACTGCATGGCCAAAGACCTTGCCGAAGATATTCAGGAAGATGCCAAACCAAAGAATCTATGGTTTAACCTCAGTCTGATTGTTGCTGCCATTATCTGTCTAGCTTTTGGACTATTCTCTGCACCTTATGTGTTTATGATTGCCCTTGCATTGGTCTTGATCGTCAATTTCCCGCAGCCGAAAACACAGATTGAAGTGATTGGTCGCCATGCACCTCAAGCATTGAGCATGGTTGCCATTATTTTTGCTGCAGGTGCATTCCTCGGAATTTTGTCTGAGTCAGGTATGTTGCAATCGATTGCCTTGGATTTAATTAAAATTCTACCAAGCACATGGATCGGTAGTTTGCATATTCTAGTCGGGATCTTAGGTGTCCCGATGGACATCTTTACCAGTACCGATGCCTATTACTTTGCGCTATTACCGATTGTGCAAGAAGTTACCGCTACCGCTGGAGTGAATGCTGACTCGGTCGTGTACGCCATGGCGATTGGTAACAACGCAGGAACATTTGTGAGTCCATTCTCACCTGCAACTTGGCTTGCAGTTGGACTGACAGGCACCGATATGGGACGTCATTTACGCTATTCATTTGGATGGATCTGGTTATTCAGCTTCTTTACCTTAGGCGCTGGCTTCTTACTTGGTCTTTATTAATCCTTGCCAAAATAAAAAAGCATACTCGGGTATGCTTTTTTATTGCCTGCATGCTTCACCCATCTAAATCGAGCATCCGCTTTCCAATTATAGTTTGGTTTTTAACAACTCATCTAACCAGTCGATAAAGTCCTGAAAATATTTAGGGCGGTATTGGCGATCGGTTAACAACAGGCTGACAGGTGACTGTAAGCTTGGAATATCGGTAAATAATTGCTGTAACTGTCCTTGCTGTACATAAGGCGCTGCATCAAATTCAGGAATTTGAATCATGCCAATGCCTGCTAAACCTGCCTGAATATAGGCCTCAGTATTCTCAACCAATAAACGATAAGGCATTTTGACTCGATGCGCTTGGAATAAAAGCTCACTCCACTCTCGATAATGTTTAGCGACATGGTAATCCACGGCGAAGTGCTGTTGTAGTTCTTCAAAACGTTGAGGTTCGCCAAACTCTGCCAAATATTGCGGTGCTGCCACAGTCCATATTTCGGTTTGGGCAATGGGGCGAATCAGCAAATATTCATCCTGAACTTGTCCGACGCGTACCACACAATCCAGCTGTTGCTCGATTAAATTAGAAAAATCATCACTGCCATTCACTAACACCTTTACTTTGGGATAACGTTGATAAAACGCAGATAAATGAGGAATCAGAACTTGTGTGGCTAAGCGTTTCGGCATACCAATACTGATCTTACCTTCCTGACTACGCACATGTGTTTTAAAACGATTCAGCTCTTTTAACTGTGTCACCAAACGCACGGCTTCATCGTAAAACAAACTACCTTCATGGGTTAATGCCACTTTACGCGTGGTGCGATAAAACAGTAATACCTCATATTCTTTTTCCAGTGTTTGAATCGCATAAGTGACATTGGAACGCGGTAATCCCAATTGCAGCGCTGCTTGTGCAAAAGACTGCTTCTCTGCCACCAAACAAAAGATTTTTAAACGATCAATCTTATCCATTTTTATTGTTCAACTTTTTTGCACAATCAGTTCAATACTAACAACTATTTCAAACAAATAAATTCAATTAGCATGTTTTTTATGCAAAACAACATCAGGACAAACACATGTCACAACATCATTTAAATGGAAAAACCGTATTGATCACAGGCGGCGCAAAAAACTTAGGCGGCTTGATTTCACGTAAGTTTGCTGAACAAGGTGCAAATTTATTGATTCATTACAACAGTGCTGCCACCCAAGCCGATGCCGAACAAACTTTAAAAGATGTACAGGCACTCGGCGCAAAAGCCGTTTTGGTACAAGCTGATTTATCCGATATTCAAAATATTGAGCAATTGTTTATCACCGCTAAAGAAAACTTCGGTGGCGTGGATATTGCGATTAATACGGTAGGTCGTGTGCTGAAAAAACCATATTTAGACACCACCGAACAAGAGTTTGATGGCATGAATGACATCAACAATAAAATTGCCTATTTCTTTATTCAATCGGCAGGTCGTCATCTCAATGACAATGGAAAGATCTGTACCATCGTGACCAGTTTACTTGCAGCGTATACTGGGCTTTATTCAACTTATGAAGGCTTAAAAGCACCCGTCGAACATTATACTCGTGCGGCATCCAAAGAGTTTGGTGAACGTGGTATCTCCGTTACTGCTGTTGCGCCAGGTCCAATGGATACGCCATTTTTCTACGGTCAAGAAGCACCAGAAGCCGTGGCCTATCATAAATCAGCATCTGCTTTAGGTGGCTTAACCAAGATCGAAGATATTGAACCGTTGGTTCGCTTTCTAGTGACAGATGGCTGGTGGATTACTGGACAAACCATTTTTGCCAATGGTGGTTATACCACCCGTTAAGTCGGATACTGACAACGATTTGGGCATTCAACCGCAATGCCCAAACACACTAAGGCAAGAAAAATACCAAAGCATAGAAACACGTCAAACTGAGAATAATGGTCAATAGAGTATGTTTCACCTTATACGCAATGATGACGGTTAAAATCGTCGCCAAAAAATATGGATTCAATAAAGTCGAACGAAATGCGCCATGTTCATCCATAAACACAATCGGCGTTGCAATCGCAGTCAATAAACACGGTGCAGAATACTGTAAGGATTGTTGAAACCATTTCGGTAATCGCAACGGAATATTCGGTTCCAGCAAAATATAGCGGTTCATAAACACCACCACAGCCAGAATAATCAAAAGGAACCAAGTCATGCCACACGCTCGCGTAAATTCTGTAAACAAGTCGCGGTTAGCATCCCGATTACCCCTGCCAAGATCGCGGCACTCTTAATGCCTAGACTCAGAAAAACCAAGGTTAACAGTACCGATACCAACACACCGACCAACGTATTTATGTTTTTAATAAACGGAATCACAATGGCGATAAAGGTCGCAACAATCGAAAAGTCTAAGTGATATTGATCAAGATTCGGTACCGATGAGGCAAGCAGCACCCCACAAATGCTAAACAAGACCCAGCACAGATAAAAACAGCTTCCAGCACCCAATAAATAGTAAATATAGTGTTGCTGCTTTTTAATACTCACCGCAAATAATTCATCAGTCAGCAAAAAGCCCAATAGCAAGCGATGTTTTAAAGGCTGTTTGGAAATGTCTTCACGCAGATACAGTGCATATAGATAATGCTGTGTGGTAATCAGAAATACTGAAATGATGATGGTGAATGCGGGCGTTCCTGCCATCACTAAACCTAAGGTCATCAACTGCGCTGCACCTGCAAAAACCAAAGCCGACATGCCAATCGCTTGTGCAGTACTCAGCCCTGCCTGAATCGCCATCGAGCCTGCCAATAGCCCCCACGGCAATACTGCAAAACACAGCGGCAGGATTTTAATTACTCCATTGAGAAATGCCCGTGATACCGTCATTGGCCTATCATCGGTTATGCTTTCACTTAACATCAAAATCACAATTGCTCATAAAAGACCTTATGACTATGCCAAAATTTGATAAGAGAGAATTGTATAAAATTGCTGTTTTATTTGAGATAAGAAATATAACCACCAGGGGTAATACCAAATGTCTGACGAAAATGACGACTGAAATGACTCTGATCTGAAAAACCACATTGCTGTGAAACTTCAGATAAATTTAGTCCTTGTCTTAACAATCTTTGCGACTTCTGCAAACGCGCCTGTACCAACCATGCATGCGGTGACAATCCGACATGTTTTTTAAATTGGCGTAAGAAATGCCATTGGCTGAGATTAGCCATTTCTGCAAGTGTAGCCAATGAAAACTCTTGCTCAGGCATACTTGCCATAAAATCCTTGATATTGAGGATGCGCTGTTTGGCACTGCTTAAATCGGTTGCTTGCGGCTTGACCTGACTGTATTTAGATACGAGCCAAGCAATGGTGGATAAAAATAGGGTTTGTTTAAGCAAAGTATTGTTGGGCTGCTCTAATAAATCGAATAAGAGACGAAATTGTTGGGCTAAGCCTTCGTCATGCAATACCGCTTCTCTAAACCACGGTGCTGTGCCATGTATGGTCGTGAGGTCTCGTGTCAATTCATAAAACACTTCAGGCGTTGGATAAATGGCACGATAGCGCCATCCCGTTTCTACAGCAGAAGAACCTGTATGAACCTCATCGGCATTGACCAAAATAATATCGCCCTGTGGTGCAACATGATTGCCCCCTGTGCGATAGAAACGTTGTGCCCCTTCTTCAATTACACCAATACAAAATCCTTCATGAACATGTCGTGAGAATTCCTGCTGATAGTAACTAGCTTTCAGCATTTCCAGACCACCTAGTTCTTCTAGATGTAAGTAATCGACTTGTTCACGAGGTCTTCGCGACATCAAGACCTCCTTTGAATTCTTTGCATTGTGTCAGGTTAACGCGATTTAGATAGATTTATAGAACAAAATTGCTGTTTTCATAAAAATCAGTAGATAATTTATCTTTATGCAAAACATAACGTTATAATTAAAACAATTGATAATTTATATTCGACTTATGCCTGTACACGCTCAGCCCTCTCCAAACACAGTGTTAATGTGTGATTTTAATGGTTATATTGATCCAGAAATTAATAAGAAACGCCCTGTAGTAATTGTTTCTAGGCACCCTCATAACCGTAGACTTGTAACGATTGTTCCTTTAAGCACAACTCAACCTACAATATTGTCTGATTACCATCATGAAATAATTAGTCCACTAAATCACACACAATGCTGGGCTAAGTGTGATCTAATTTATACAATCTCAATTGATAGATTAGATCGATGTAAAATTATCGAAAATGGTCAAAAGAAATGGACTGGAAAACTAAGCTTGGAAGAAGACGATTATAATAAAATTCGCCAAAGCGTTGCAAAATACCTAGGAATGAAACTATAATTTAACTGTTCCTTTTAAGGACCTAGGAGACTCTGGTAACAGAGCCAGTATATACATTGGCGATGACAAGCCCGTTTATACTGCTTTTAAGGGCACGAAAGTGCCCTTTGTCATTTTATTGTTTCTCCATTTTTGCTAAGTCCATCGTTTTCCCAACGTTTATCCCTAATTGAATTATTGGGTACAAATTTCCAAATCGCGATTTTATAAAAAAATCTATTGCTTTTATTGCCATGAGTACTTGTAGTTTCAAACCAATTAAATGCCTTACTCCCTCTAAAAATAGCATCTATCCTTCGCAGCTCATCATATACAAATTTTGAAAGTTCTTTTCGCGTCTTCTGTATTTTACTAATTCGAGATTGTCCTGCTTGTCGATCTTCATACATTTTATTTCCATAGTAACCCGCTGATCCCATTAATAAATCACAACATTGTAGACTACGGGAAACCCTACTATTTAAAAATTTGATTTCAATAGTCAAATCAATTCTATTTAAATAAATTGGTAGTTCTTTGC